>DASSXK010000226.1:0-3521 GCA_035703945.1 Ktedonobacteraceae bacterium
GGTGCTGGAGGAGGGAGATGTGGCTGCGGGCGATCAGATCAGTCTGTTGCAGGCTGACGAGATGCAGATCCCCGTCACAGAAATCACGCGCCTCTACCTGGACCGCAAAAGCGACCCGCAGGCGATGCGCCGCCTGATTCAAGTCAAGGCCCTGCCTGAAGACTGGCGCGAGTACTTTACGGAATTGTTGGAGAACCTTTCAGAGGATGTGGGCGCTGTGATGTGATGTGGCGCTTTTGTTGAACTAAGACAACAGCAGCCAGGAATTGCTCCCTGGCTGCTGTTGTCGTTTAAAAGGGCCTATTTATGCAGGATTTCATGTGCGAACATACGCAGCGAATCCAGTTTGCCGATGTTGGGGAACGAAAGGATCAGCTCCTGGACACCGGCCGCTTCGATCTCGGTTATACCAATAGTATTTATCACGTATTCCACAAATGAGCACGTTTTGGGCAGTGGGCTGCAATCGTGGAATGGCAAAGGAGAGGATGTTACTTATAGTAATCACGTATGACAATGCGGTTGGGCGTCACATTAGATAATGGGGAGAGGAGCATACTTGAATCAGTTGGATATGAGAGGAGGTTGCACTTCGATTCAAAATAGATACAATTCATCTCGCAAAGCAAATGTATTTGTGCGATAATTAGTAACATACACTTGAGCTAATCGGTTCCCCTATTCCCCAATCAAGTAGAAGAGCCTTTGTAAAAAAGTAAACATTCTAGTTACTTACGAGGGAGATGCGCTTGGAAATAGAGCAGAAGATTCCGACTGGCATTGCCATCCGGTTTATTGAGGGCCCACTTACAGGACAAACGATTGGCATTGAGGCCAGCGTGACGGAAATAGGCCGGGACGCCCAAAACATGATTGTAATCAATGACCCGAGAGTTTCCAGACGCCACGCACGTATTTCCTGGCTTGATGGAACGTGGTGGATTGAGAATCTCTCGCAGGGAAATTTCATTGCGATCGATCAGCAGAAGATACCGAAGGGTATGCTTCACTCTGAGTGCGTGGTTCAGATTGGCGAAAAGTGTGCTTTTATATTTCTTGTCCAATCTCCGCAATCAGGTCAGCTTCTGCAAAATGACGGGAGAGATTCTCAAGCGACCGAAATGTCTATGAGATCTGTGCCGAATAAGCCGACGCTGGCTCCGGATGTGCCAGATCGTTCTCAAGGACGTTCGTACGAGCTACGTGCGAATATACCCAAAAACGCTTCGCCTTCGGGAACGGTCATGGTCTCAATGGAGCCTACGCTGGTTATTAGCAGTAATATCCACAGTGGAGAACTTGTTTATAGTCTGAAAAAAGGCGTGGAAGCCTTTAATATCGGTCGCGACCGCGCCAATGAGATTGCTATTCCGCAGGGGGTCGTTTCGGCCTACCATGCCCAGGTTGTGCATGACGGCAAGGACCTGGTGTTTGTTCACCCCCATCCCACGCGTGGAAAAACCTTAAATGGTCTGTGGTATCAGGGGCGGCGAATTCGTGGCGATGAGCAGTTTCGTAAAACACTGGCACGCGGCGATATTTTCCGCATCGGCGATGAGAACGGCACCCTGGTGACGATTACCTATGACGACGGTTCGGCCGCTTCCGATGAGGTGGTTTCCGAGATGCAGCCGACTCCGTTAACCGAGAATCGATTAACAATCGGACGGGCCAGCGGCAATACGCTGGTTCTAAATCATCCCCAGGTCTCGGCTCATCATGCCATGCTGGAAAAAGTTGAGGGCGGCTATCGAATTCTCGACCTGAATAGTACCAATCATGTCTATGTGAATGGGGAACATGCGACCAATCAAACGCTTCGCACGGGCGATGAGATTCGAATCGGCCCCTATCGACTGGTTTATACAGGCACGGAACTGCGACAATACGATGATAGCAGCAATATCCGCATCGATGCCCGTGGTCTGAAAAAAGTTGGCAATAAGGAAGTTATCCTGCTGGATAATCTCTCGCTGGTGATTCCTCCGCGAAAATTCGTCGCAATTGTTGGTGGCTCGGGCGCTGGTAAGTCCACTTTGATGGATGCCTTGAATGGTCTGCGCCCTGCCCAGCAAGGAACCGTTCTCTATAACGGAGTGGATTATTATCGCAATCTTGCCTCATTTAGCACGCAGCTTGGGTATGTGCCGCAAGACGATATTGTGCATCGCGAGCTAACGGTTGAACGGGCCCTCTATTACGCTGCCCGCCTGCGCCTGCCCAATGACTTTACAAAAGAGCAGATCAAGTGGCGTATTGATGAAGTGCTTGAAGATGTCGAGATGTCTGGACGTCGGAACCTGTTGGTGAGCAAGCTTTCGGGCGGCCAACGCAAACGTGTCTCGATTGCGCTTGAACTTCTGGCTAATCCAGGGGTCTTCTTTCTGGATGAACCAACCTCAGGACTTGATCCGGGCCTGAATCGCAAGATGATGTCCTTGCTGCGTCGGCTGGCGGACCGTGGCCGCACCATTATCCTGGTGACGCATGCCACGAATAATATCAACGCCTGCGATTACGTCTGTTTCCTTGCTCAAGGTGGGCGGTTGGCCTACTTTGGTCCGCCTAATGATGCCAAAACCTTCTTTGATAAAACCGATTTTGCTGAAATATATAGCTCGCTGGAGCCATCCAAAGAGTCGCCGGAGGTGCCAAAGGAGGCTGAGGCACGTTTCCAGCAATCGGAGGATTTTCAGCGGTATGTGGCAACCCCACTGCAAGAGGGCCAGGTGCGGATAGGACAAAACGGGGCATCGCCAACCGCTGGTGGGAAAACTGTAAAACGTGTCAAGCGTGGCAATCCCTGGTCGCAGTTTCTGTTGCTCTCTTCGCGCTATCTCGAATTATTGAAAAACGATACCGGTAATCTGTTGATCTTGTTGCTTCAGGCCCCGGTGATTGCGATCATGCTGGTCCTGATGGCCCGTTTCGAGATCGGGGTAGGAGTGTTTGATGCCAATAACCTTGTCCAGTGTCGGACACAGGTGCTGACCTCCTCTGGTCCTCTGGCGATGCCACAAGCCACGACGAAAGATCAGATTGATTGCAGTAGAGTTGTCTCTTTCCTGAAAAATGACTCGAGTGCCCAGAGCTATGTCAGGAGTCAGGGCGGCCAGGCCCAGGCCCTTCAGAATTTCCTCCTGCCGGGACCAGGAACCGACGCCCAGAAGTTGCTGTTTATCATGGCTTTCGCGACCGTCCTGTTTGGGTGTATCAACGGGGCACGCGAGATTGTCAAAGAGTCAGCAATCTACCAGCGTGAGCGAACGGTCAATCTGGGGATACTGCCGTATATGTTCTCAAAGATCGCGGTGCTGGGTCTACTCTGTCTTTTCCAGAGCGCGGTGTTGGTGCTGATTGTTGAGCTTGGGGAGCCGTTGCAGCAAGGCGTTTTTCTGCCCCCCCTGCTGGAGACTTATATTACGCTGGCACTGACCTCCCTGGCTGGCCTGATGGTTGGATTGGCGGTCTCCGCGATCGCCCCGAATACGGATAGGGCGATCAGTTTTGTGCCAATCATT
>DASSXK010000341.1:0-3338 GCA_035703945.1 Ktedonobacteraceae bacterium
AGACCCGCGCCTGCATATTACATGGCGGCCCCGCTCAACGGTAGTGCGGCGGGAACGATGATTACAAGTGTGCCGTAGAGGACTAGAGCCAGAGCGACGAATTGTTCGGCGTGCAGGTTGGGAGGTCCGAGCTTTTCGGCAAAGATCAGCAACGTAAGCAGCACCATGATTGGAAGATTCATCATGCCCAGAACAAGCAGCAGCGCAAAGAGCAACCAGTAGCTGCCAAGGCAGTAGAGTCCGTGGCGCAAGCCCAGGAACAGGGTGCCGCGACAACCCTCTTGCCAGGAGCGACTGATGAAATCTTGCGCTGTGCGACATTTTGTCAGGCAGACGTGTTTGAGCGGGGTAAACTGGTACAGGCCACATAACACGATGATGCCGCCGCTAATGCGGGTCGTGTTTTGTATCAGCCAGGGCAACCGCTGGACCAGGGTCGTGACTCCAAGGGTTCCAGCATAGGCCAGAAGACCAAAGATCGTCCAGACCAGTAAGTAGGCTCCGATGAAGATCCAGGTAGGCACGAAGGTACGTCCGGTGCCACTTCGTTCGTGTTGGATTTGTATGAAGGCCAGAACCATCGGAGCGACTGAAGGAAACATCATTGCCACCATCATAATGACCCAGAGAACCAGGAACAGGCTCGCTCCCATTGGCAGGGCCATTGCCATCCCACTCGCTGTTCTGGTTTGCCAGATGAGGATGATCCATGAGGCCGTGGTCAGGATGAGTAGCAATGCCAGGTTGAAAGTATGCTCTCGTCGCAAACGCATTATGCTTACTCCCACTATGATTGTACCGAGTGTTGAGAAGGAGACCAGCACTTTTCACATGCTTGCCTTCAGTCTTTGTAGCGATCATGGTGTCGGACCCAATCCTGAGGATCGGGTAGATGCGCTTCGTCCCGTCCCTTGGGAACCAGATCGAGGAATTGATAAGTGGTATTCATCATGTCGATGCCACGAGCAAAGCAGGAGTAGGTGTGAAATAGCTTCCCGTCCTCATCCTTGTAGAAGACGCTGATGCCCTCGCGGTCCAGCGGACCGGGGTCCGTTTGTGTATAGTTGTAGAAGGCTGTGTGGGAGTGAGCCTCTTCAGGTGTGAAGGAGATCTTATAGTCATAATTGAAGTCGCTTTGGAAGGATGAGAGCCATTTGAAGTTCCAGCCCATTCTTTGCTTGAAGGGCTTGATTTTCGAAAGGGGAGCGCGCGAGATGGCGACGAAGTTGACATCGCGATGGGGCAGATGGACGCTGCCACCATTGAATGAATCGGCCCAGAACGAGCAGTGCGGGCAGCCTTCGGAATCCTCGGGATCGAACATAAAGTGATAGACTACAAGCTGGCTATGTTTCCCAAAGAGTTCGGCCAGCGTCTCCTTGCCATTTGGACCCTCGAAGGTATATTGCTTCTCGATCTTCTCCCAGGGGAGTGCGCGCCGCTGGCGGGCCAGCTCTTCGCGCATCTGCGAAAATTCCTTTTCTTTGACGAGGAAGGTTGTACGTGCAGCGAGCCAGTCCTCGTGCGACACAACTGGATGGTTTGTCAGGTTGTGGTTTCCGGTTGATGCCATGTGTTCATTCTCCCTTTTGGAAATACATCTTCATCGGCTCCCAATAGAGCAGATTGCAATGTGTGTTGATGATTGATTGGATGTCCATTTATTAGACTGCGATGTAACCCAAAAAGGTGCGGTCAGATCGGGGATATTCTGGATTTAATGAACTATCTGTAACCCGGAGACGTAATATGTGTAGATTGAGGCCAGTTGCCTTAATACTAAGGAGTTGGAGAAAAGGGAGGTCGCGTTGTGACATCCGAGCGTGCCGATGTTCACATCACCCCCGGCGATTATGTTGAATTTAGTGCACACATTGAGGCTAATCGCCAGGAGTTGTTGCTGCACTGTTATCGGCTGATGGGCTCTCTCCATGAGGCCGAGGACCTTGTGCAGGAAACATGGCTAAGAGCCTGGCAGTATCGCGAGACCTTTAAGGGCCAGGCTTCGTTGAGCACCTGGCTCTATCGAATCGCAACAAATGCCTGCCTGGATGCGCTTAAGAAACGTACCCCGCGCCTCCTGCCTCCCATCGCGGCTCACGAAGCTGATCCCTTGCTTCCTCTTGCGCCTGCCCTTTCAGAATCTACCTGGCTTGAGCCTTTTCCCAATAGCTGGCTTGCTCTTGTAACGGAAGATCCGGCTGTGCGCTATGCCAGACGCGAAAGTATTTCGCTGGCCTTTCTGACAACTCTTCAGTTGCTCCCGCCTCGACAGCGAGCGATTTTACTGCTCAGTGACGTACTGGACTGGCACCTTAACGAGATCGTGGATCTGCTCTCAATCTCGCTATCGGCCGTCAAAAGCGCTCTGCGCCGCGCACGAGTCAAACTTGCGGAAAACTATTCTTCTGACGAAAAAGCAAGAGGAAATATCCCAGATGTTGATACCGCTACTAAATTGCTGCTTGCTCGTTATTTAGCGGCCTGGGAAGCCCAGGATATTGACGGGCTGGTGGCGTTGATGAAAGAAGATGCGACCTTTACGATGCCGCCGTCGCCTTCGTGGTATCGGGGGAGAGAGGCGATCCAGACGGTGCTTGCGCTTCAGGCATTCGCGCCCGAAGCGCAGAACAGGTGGTATTTTGTCCTCACGGGCGCCAATGGATCTCCGGCTTATGCTGTCTATCATGCCAGCGGCCCCAGCGATGCCCCCCGAGCCTTCGGGATTCAGGTGGTTACGCTGGAGGCTCGGGGAACAAATTTGCAGATTGCGGATGTGACAACTTTTCTGAATCCCTCGCTGTTTACCGCTTTTGGTTTTTCACAGGAGCTAACAGCGAAATGAAGCTTCCTGCGCCTTTTTTCTACCAGACGTGGGGGATGAAGCGATAGTTTACCCGTGCCATATAGGCTTTATAGCCTGGTAGCTCATCCCTCAACATGCTTTCCTCTAGAACGGCTCGCAGGGCTATCAGCCCGATGAAAATCGGCGCACACAACAGGCCGGGCCATGATCCCAGTAAGAGCGCCGTCCCCAGTGAGAAGAAGACAATACCCGTATACATGGGATGACGCACAAACCGATAGAGCCCGGTCGATACGACCGTATGACCCCGATCCTCCTGAAGGCGCACAGTTGGCGAAAGATAGGAATTCTCCCAAAAAGTCAGGTAGATGATGACAAACGATCCAAGCAAGATCAGTCCGCCAGCTATCTGGAGCCAGACAGGCATCTGGGACCAGTGAAAGCGTACTGCGTCACACGTTATCAGGGTTAGCCAGGCCAGAATTAGAATCAGGAAGGTTGGTAGAAAGAACTTATCCCAACCTTCCTGATT
>DASSXK010000349.1:0-11240 GCA_035703945.1 Ktedonobacteraceae bacterium
GAAGGTCGATCTTTTTGAATTGGTCGAGCCAGGTGAAAGGAGGAGCCTTTCGCCTTCTGTGTTCGACAGATTTCCGAACAAGTGTACGACACATTCTTGCCCTCTGTCGAGGGGCTTAGTTACCATATTACTGTAGAAGAATGGAGTTCGGAAACCGCCTTTCGGCAGTACCGAACTCCATTCTTCATTTGAAGAAGATGTTTCTTCGTTATTTATTTACCTGGTGCCAGATGCCCGGCGAGGAGCATTTGAGCGGCCAGCAGGACGATTCGGCGTTCCGTTCGGACGTGGCCGTGATGTCGCTGGTGGTCCAGAACGTTTCCGGTCAGATCGTCGCTGAGGGGCAGCCTCTTCAAAAGAGGTTACATTGCGTGGGCCTCTCCTCTGGCTATATCCGGCGTTTGGTTGGTTGCTGGTATCTCTGCGATCAACTCTTGGTTGTCCGGCGAAAGGATGCTCCGTGAAGGAAAAATCGTCTTGCTCCTGGAAAGGCACCTGATCCAGTGTACCGTAGTCAACCGGTGTTTTCGGCCGCCTCTGAGCGCCAGCGGTCCGGCGTGGGCTGCTATATTCGGGCCGTGAGCGTCGGTCGCGCCTCTGCTCGGCTGCGAAAGGTGCACGCTCCTGCCTGGGTGCAAAAGGTGCGCGTTCCTGAGCTGGTACGAATTGTGGGGCTCTCTGCTCACGTGGTTCAAATTCACGACGTGGCTCGAATTCACGGCGTAGCTCACGACGTGGTCCACGATCGCGACGTGGCTCGAACTCCACATCTTTGTCCAGAAACTCTGTGCTGCCCATTGGCTGGACTGTCAGAGGCTCTTCTTCAAGTTTGAGTCGCTGGAGAGCGATCGCCTGCCCTAAATTGCGGGCCATCCGCCGCCATTTGGCGACATCGGCTGGTGCCAGCAAGGTAATTGCTCTTCCTTGTTGACCCATACGGCCTGTTCGACCGACCCGGTGTGTAAAGAGCTCGCTTGATTCAGGCAGCTCGTAGTTGATAACCTGGGTGATACCTTTAATGTCCAGACCACGCGCGGCGACGTTGGTCGCGAGCAAAGTTTGGACCTGTCCCCGCCGGAAGGCCGAGAGGACATCTTCACGTGCGCGCTGGCTCTTATTGCCGTGGAGCGTTCCAACGGAGAATCCGAGCTTGCTGAGCTGCTTGCCTAGTTTCTCAACGCCGTATTTTGTCCGTCCGAAAATCAGGGTGCTTTCGCCTTCCGCTGAATGCAGGAGGGTCGAGAGAGCGATTATTTTCTTGTCATGAGGAACCTGATAGGCGATCTGTTCGATTGTGCTTTCTTCACTTGTTGGAGGTGTAATCACAATTTGGACCGGATCTTTCAGGAAGCGTTCCTGTAGTTTCTTGATCCAGTCTGGCATCGTCGCGGAGAAGAGCGCTGTCTGGCGTGTCTCGGGTGTAGTTGTCAGAATCTCTTCGATTGCGGGGGCAAAACCACTATCAAGCATCTGATCGGCTTCGTCTAATACGCACATGCGTAGATGATTCAGGACTAAGCTGCCACGATCTAGATGGTCTTTTACGCGTCCAGGAGTACCGATAATGATTTGCGCTCCAAAGCGCAGAGCTGAGATCTGAGTTCCGTAAGGTCGCCCACCTACTAGCAAGGCCATTGTGAGTCGTCGACTGGCTGCCAGCTTATTGATTACAGCATAGACCTGCATTGCCAGTTCACGTGTCGGCACGAGTACCAGCGCCTGGGCTTCACGTTTTTTGCCGCCGACTCGTTCTATGAGGGGAAGTCCATAGGCAAGCGTCTTGCCTGATCCGGTCGCTGATTGTCCAAGGAGGTCTTTCCCAGCCAACAAGGCGGGAATAGCTTCACTCTGAATTGGTGTTGGCTCTGAAATTTGCATGTTTTCCAGGACAGTAAGGGTAGTAGGTTGCAAACGGAAGTCATTAAATGATGACATGTATGATTTAAAATCCTTTCGGCCAAAGGTTTTCGCATGTGTGAGCACAGCACATTATGTGGTTAATGTTGACTGTGTAGGCACAGTACTGTCTCCTGAGAGGCACAGATACCTTCAGGGCGTACCAGAGCAGGCCGTAGGTCACGGAAGCAATGCTGCTAGCTGATATCAGATAAGAACTGGCGTGCAGGAAAGAGGTCTTCTATAGAGGATTGCTCAGACTCTTTAGCGTCTTTATTGGTAACAGGTACGTGGACAGCCCGTTCCAATCCTTGCAAACAGTTATAACGTTGGCATTATATCTTCTCAGTAACAGATAGTCAAGCTGGAGCATTCTTTCTGACTAATTTGGGGCTGTCAGGGTCGGGTTCTGGCGCAGAATTGTAATTAGATCGCTCAGAACACCGTATGCGGTCTGCATCAATTCAGGATCATGCTCGATCAGGGTCATTGCTCCCATCGCTTCCGTTTCCAGCGTAATCAGACTGGTTGTGCCGGTCGCAACTTGCATGATGTCGTCGGCCGTAATTTTCATTGGCTGCACCAGTGCCGTAACTTTACCTGCTTGTATTCTGCCTTTACTGACTAAACGGTAGGGCGTGCCAGCATTTGCAGCGGCCCGAATATCGGCCAGCGAGAGTGCTCTGATCCCTTCGCGTTTGACCTGGGAGGGGGTGAGCCGGCTATTAAATAGGGTATTTGTGACAATGGTCGTTTTCATGGCGGCGTCATAGCCATCCAGATCATACCAGGGATCGGCTTCGGCGATTCCTATCTCCTGCGCCTTGCGAATTGCTCCTGCCAGGGTTGAACCCTGTTCAATCAGCTCCAGCACCAGGCAGCTTGTGGTATTAAGTAAGGCCCGGAAGCTCTTCATACCGACCATCGGCAAAGTAAACTGGGCCAGATTGATCAGTGGAAGCCCATCCATGACGGTGGACTCGAAGCGCAACTGTACTCGCTGCTTTTTGGCGCTCTCCAGGAGTGCTGCCTGCGCGAAGGCCAGCGGCCCCTTGTTTGCTGTAATCACATTCAGACCGGCTTCCAACGCGCTACGAATATGTGTCAGGGCCGGCTCACCATCCTTTGGTTGCAGGGTCGTAAGCTCAAGCAGTAAAACCGCTCCTGCCGCTTTTCCTCCGGCAATAAATTCTGAGAGATGTTGCACCTGCCGGCCTGCTTCGTGGATGTCAGCGCCCGTCTCCACAAGCTGCACTGCCTGTTCTAGCGATAGGACCTCCGGGTAAAGTGTCAGGCCGCGACTTTGCGACCCGATACCGCTGATCGTTGGCCGGACCCCGAATTCTGCCAGCAGCTCTTCGCTACGGCTGGCAAGGAGCTTAAGAAAGGCTTTGGCTACGTGCCCATAGCCCAAAAGCAGTATGGGTAAGGGCCTGGGTCTGCTTGTTTGCATACAATTCTACCTGCGCTTCTAAAAATTGGAACGTTGAAGCATGCCCGGCATGCGTGGAAATGACCAGTATCAGAACGATAATGACGACGAGCAAGACCAGGGCTGCAATGATGATGACTGTACGCATGCTCAAATTGGTGCCTTGCAGATTTCCTGGGAGCGGCTTTACTGGCTTTGGCGGCTGATTTGCGAAAGCCTGATGCTGATAACTCTGCTGATCATAGGGCTGCCGTGAAGCCTGAGCACGCTGCGGCGGATATCCGTTTGCCTGGTTGGGTACGGCGTGTCCAGAGGCCGGAGGTTGTGTGTTACGAGCCACGCTCGGATGCTGCCCCGAAGGTTGCAGTTGGATGGGTTGTGGCTGGCGTTGCTGCATACCGAACTGATGAGCCGCGCTATCTCCGGTTGCCTGCCCTGGATGAGAGCGAGGAACAGGCGGATAGGCTCCACTGTTCTGATGCCCTGGATTGGAACGAGGAACGGGCGGATAGGCTCCACTTGGCTGAGATCCTGGATTAGAGCCTCTTTGTCCTGCATTGGTCTCAAAGGTATAGCCACAGCGTGGGCAGGAGGTGGATTGCACAGGTAAAAGCAACTGGCATTGTGGGCAGGCGATGGTATTGCTTTGCCCCGCTGCGCCTGAAGCGTTTTCAGGAGGCAGAGCACCTTTCGATTCCTGAAGAGCTTCGTAGACATGGGCAAGGTCCGGTTGCGTTGCGTAAGGATTGACTGGTCGTTTCCCTGAACTCTGTTGTGGGGCGGGAATCGCGGCCTGCACACGTTTCAGGTCATTACAAAAATCCGCAACCTGGGCATAACGTTCCTTTGGCTTAAGGGCCATTGAGCGTTGAATGATCCGGTTGAGCTCTTCTAGAACCTCCGGTGATAACTGACTGAGCTGAGCCAGGTGGCGAGAATGACGGGGAGCCGGTTTGGCCGGTTTTGAGACGCCCAGACGGAACTGACGGGCTGCCTGCGCATCGGCGCTTTCCTCGGGCGGATTGGTTGCCGCTACTTCTTGCAGCGTTGGCAGGGTCGGACGGCCTTGTTGAGCGGCTTGGTTACGGGTTGAGACACTCGGTGGTTCAAGCGTTGTTAGCGCGAAATAAAGCGTACCACCCAGAGCATAGACATCGGAGCGTACGTCGGTGCCTGTTCCACCAGGATATTGTTCGGGGGGCGCATAGCCGGGCGTTCCTTGATGACGAATAAAGAAAAGGGTGCGTGCCCCATCACCCGTGGCTTTGGCATTGCCCAGGTCTACAAGCATCGCGACGCCATTTGACATAATGCGGATGTTGTCTGGCTTAATGTCGCGGTGAATAAAGGGAGGACGCTGGTTGTGCATAAACATGACGGCTTCGCAAATAGAGATAAGCCATGAAACTACCTGAGATAGAGGAATTGCTTCATTTCGTTGCCGCGTGATACGTATGTAATCTGTCAGGTCGCTACCTTCGATATAACTGATTACGACGTAATAATGACCTCGCTCGATAAATGCTTCCTGGTAAGCGGGGAGGTTCGGATGGTGGAGTTGGCTGAGGACGCGTGCTTCATGCTGTAACTGCGCCTGTCCATTAGCACCAGTTACTAAATATTCTTTGATGGCGTATTGCTGACTCGTTTGCAAGTCTAATGCCAGGTAGACATGTCCGAATCCTCCGCTGCCCAGCACACGTTCGATGCGGTAGCGTCCATGCAATACTGTGCCTGACGGAACCGTTTCCATCATCATTGAAGGTCTCTCCCTCGTTATTCTGAAGATTGTATGAGTGAATGAGCAGCATAGAAACAGAACCTACGCTTCATTTGGAAGTTGTAAAAAATGCTTGCATGCATACCTGCTTTCGCATTATACAATAGTTCTCGCTCCCTGTCATTGGATTACAGCTATGGGTACCCCAAAGTCCAGTTCAGGCTGTTTGGATCAGCTTCTTTATGCCTGCTTCCTCGATTATTTTGATAGCTCTGGAAGTAGCTTTGGATCTTAGAAACCACTTCCATTATTGTAAAATGTAATTTTCTTATTAAATTTTAGTTAAGTACTTATAACACGTTCAAATGTCCTAATCGATGAACGCCGAGTGCGGTTCTTTTCAACGCAAGCAGGATTTTTCAGCTTAAAGATATGTGATCTGTTAGATCGTAGCCTGCTTGATGAGGAAGTGGTGGGGGTTGATGGCGAAGAGGTTGCCGTGGAACATCGCAAGCTGCTCACTTCGTTGACTGAATGCGCTTGAGAAGCTTGTTGAAAATCGGAAGTAGTTCTGTTCCACGGCGTAAAATGATCAGAAGCCGTTTCTGATCTGCATTGGGATGGGTAAGAGGTTACTTCAGGCAGACATTTAGGCCGCTTTCATCGCCGAAGCACTGCCCTGCTTTGGTGAGTACGACGACATTCTTAATCGTTGAGAATTGTTTAAGCGTGGCTGTGATCTCGGCCATAATCCGTGCGTCCGCTCCAATTCCTGGCGATTGGCTGGCGCGGCAGAATCGAACCGTTGCTGTTCCAGGTGAGACTTTTGAGCCTTTCTTATTCAAGCTGAGTGTGAAATCTGGTCCACCCGTAGGATGAGGGGCCGAACAACTTGACGGACCTGTCAGGATGCTGTTGAACTCGGAGAAGTAGCCCGCGCTACGCTCGCTCAATGTTGGTCCCGCGATCAGAAGTTGCAGGGAGTAGGTGGCAACCGCACTGCTTGGCGAGGTGCGATTGACTGGGAATACGGCCTTAAAGTTATTCAGCGAATCGGGAAATTTTGAGAAGTATACTTTAACAGCGTATGCACTTGAGGTGTTTGTTGACACCGCTGTGTCTGGCACGACTGTCAGAGTAACCTCCGGGCCTGTTGGCGTAAGTGATGTCCCTGCGCCATTTGTGGTGTTTGTTGTGCCTGTAGAGGTTACGGCCGTACTTGATCCGCACGCCGCAAGTAGCAAGGTGAACAGAATAAAGAGTGTCCCAACTGTTGTTTTCAAGAGGGGAGCACTGTGCAAGGCCCCAGTTTGGGCCTTTGAGGCATTCCTTGCCTGTGTCATGATGGTTCTCCTTTTGAGTCCTCTCGATGGTCATTAGAAAAATTTCTGGTAAGTTTTTTATAAAGGGACAGGGGTCACGATGATATATTACATGTAGTTTATAATGCTAACCTCTTTCAATAAATCTCCTATCATTGTGGTAATAATTCACAGTCTATAGTATTGCTGTGCTTAAAATATACTATACAATAGCATTTAGCAAGAGACCCAGTTCACTAAATGCGTTATTTTGTGATTTTGTGACACAGGCTTGATTTTTCGCTAAAATATAGTGAAGTTATCCCCTCTCAGGGAAATAACTATACGGAAAGGGATAAAAGGTGACCCCTACATATAAGAGCGGTCTGGTCTTCGATGAGCATTATTTAAACCACGATACTGGTGCAGAAGCACAGGTTGTGTTGCGCGATGGCACGTTTGAGCTGGACCCCGAAGCTCATCCCTCGTCGTTGCTGATTACACGACGGATCAAACAATTTCTTGATCGCTCCGGCTTGAGTGCGCAGATGCAAAAGATTGAGGCCCGTCCCGCGCTTGAGGAAGAATTGGCTGTATTTCATACTCCAGACTACATTGCCGGAGTGCAGGCATACGCGCAAGGAGGGCCAGCCCAGGGCGATTGGGGCGAATTTGATGATGAGACCCGTTTAAGCCCTGGCTCGTTCGAGGCTGCTCTTTATGCGGCTGGTGGGGCGATTGAGGCCGTGGATGCTGTTATGCAAGGGCGCGTGCGCAATAGCTATGCTCTGTTGCGCCCTCCGGGCCATCATGCCAGGCGGAATCAGGGGCTAGGGTTTTGTGTTTTCAATAATATGGTTGTGGCAGCAGAGCATGTTCGTCGGCGTTATGGCCTTGAACGGGTCATGATTGTCGATTGGGATGTGCACCATGGCAATGGGACACAGGAGGCTTTCTATGGAGATCCAGGCGTGCTCTTTGTCTCCTTACATCAGGAGGATTGGTTCCCAGAGAATTCTGGCCTGCTCGAACAGGTTGGATTTGAGCGTGGAATTGGCTATACTGTGAATGTTCCGCTCCCACCTGGTACCGGGGATCGTGGCTATCTCGCTGCGTTTGAGCAGTTGGTCGCTCCCCTTGGTCGATTGTATCAGCCTCAATTGCTGCTGGTCTCGGCAGGTCAGGATGCAAGTTGGCTGGACCCGCTGGCGCAGATGATGGTGACGATGGCGGGCTTTCGGCAGTTGTCTGAGCAGATAGTGCGATTGGCGGATGAGGTCTGTGAGGGACGCCTGGTGGTGTTGCAGGAGGGTGGATATAGTCCGGCTTATGTTCCTTATTGTACGGCGGCCGTGGTAGAAGGACTGCTGGGCTGCGACCTGGGAATTGTTGATCTGTATGCTGGATCTTCTGAGTTGAAGCGTTGCCAGGCGGTCTTCTCTCAGGAGACACAACAGGCGCTGGCGCGAGCGCGAGCGTGGCACCGGCAATGGTGGAAGCTGCCATAGCGATCAAGGCTTGTCATTTTTTCCTAACTCCTCGTATACTGTAGGAAGTTCAATGGGATTCAATCTGGCTTTTTTGCCAATTTGAAGATAAGCTCGACGACGAGAGGAGTATATTTCGTGACATTGTCTAAACAGAACACGGCACATGCATCGGATGTCACACGGAGTGATGAGCGTATAAGTGCATTGCTTGAACATGTCCAGAGAATTTCAGACCTGAACGTGCTGGGGTCGCTGGCCGAGTGGGATCAAAATACGATTCTGCCAGATGGCGCTGGCGAGGTGCGAGGAGCCCAGCAGGCAACGCTGCAAGGGATCGTTCATGATCAGTGGTCAAAGCCCGAACTTGGCAAGCTGATCAATGAACTGCGCGATGCATCTCAAGAAGGTTGGTCCGATGCCGATAAGGGGCTGATTCGTGAGGTTGTGCGTTCCTATGATCAGGCGACAAAACTTCCCCGCGACCTCGTTGAGGAGCTGGCTCGTGTCGGTGCCGGCAGCTTTGAAGCCTGGCGGCGAGCTCGTGATAAAAGCGATTTTGCGTCTTTTGCTCCCTGGCTAACGCGCACAGTGGCTTTGCAGCGTGAAGTGGCTGATCGCTATGGCTATAAAGAATCACGCTATGATGCCCTGCTGGATCTCTATGAGCCAGGTCTGACTGTCAGCCGGGTTGATGCTCTTTTCGCCCCGGTTCGCGAGACCAGCACACAGCTCTTGCATCAAATTCAGGCCAGCGGGCAATCCATCGATGCCTCCTGCCTGGAAGGCGATTTTGCTCCTGAGGAGCAGATTAAGCTGGCCGACAAGATTCTGCGCGGAATGGGCTACGATTTTTCACGTGGCTATATGGCGGTATCGCCGCATCCCTTCACCTCTAGCTTTGGCAGCCCCCACGATGTGCGTGTAACGGTCAATCCCGATCGGTATTTGATGCAAGCTTGCTTGATGGCGGCAATTCACGAGGGTGGTCATGCGCTTTACGAACAAGGGGTGAGTCCGAATCTGACGCGTACACCTCTGGCCAGTGGGGCCTCAATGGGTGCTCACGAGTCGCAGTCGCGCCTATGGGAGAATGCCATCGGACGGTCCGAAGCCTACTGGCGGGGCCAGTTCAAGCATGTCCAGTCCTCGTTCCCGGACCAGTTTGGGCATATTGATGTTGTAACCTTTATGCGTGCCTTGAATCAGGTGAAGCCAAGCCTGATTCGAATCGAAGCAGACGAGGTGACATACAACCTGCACATCATCATTCGTTACGAGTTGGAGCGGGAGATGGTGAACGGCAACGTTGCAATCGAGAGCATGCCTGGTATGTGGAATGCCAAATATCGAGAATACCTGGGTGTTGAGCCGCAGAATGATGCGGAGGGCATCTTGCAGGATGTTCACTGGAGTAGCGGCTTTGGCTATTTCCCAACCTATACCCTGGGTAATCTCTATGCGGCCCAGATCTTCCAGGCTTTGAAGACTGCTTTCCCCGATTTTGATTCGCGCCTGGCCGATGGCGACACCAGTTTTATCCTGAGTTGGTTGCAAGAGCGCATGTATTCATCTGGCTCGACCTATCTGCCCGAAGCGTTGATCAAACGCGTGACAGGTGAAGCCCCTGATCCCACGTACTTTGCAACCTATCTGAAGAACAAGTTTGGGGCTTTATACGGTCTCAGCCTGAATTCATGAGGTAATTGGAACGAACCTCTTAGTGTATAAATCATAGCAGTATAGTCCGCTGTCAGTTTTGCGGAGGACTACACTGCTATGTACTGCAAAGGAGCTATTGCGATGGCGACTATGGACGGTAAAGTTGCAATTGTAACGGGCGCTGCCAGCGGTATTGGGCTGGCAATTGCACGTGACCTGGCCGGGCGTGGCGCTCATGTTACACTTTCGGACATCGATGTAGAGCATGGTCAGAAGCTAGCCGCAGAGCTACCAAAGGCTCGCTTTCAGGCTGCCGATATGTCATCGAGCGAGGCCTGTCATCAGTTAGTTGAGCAGACGATAGCAGCCGAGGGTAAAGTCGATATTCTAGTAAATAACGCCGGTATTCAGTTTGTCGCACCAATCACAGAATTTCCGGAAGCTCGCTGGCGTCTGATTCTGGATATTATGTTGACTGCTCCCTTTTTGCTGACGCAGGCCGTCTTGCCGGGTATGTATGAGCGCAAATGGGGCCGTATCATCAATATTGCTTCTGTCCATGCCTTGCGTGCTTCTGCATTCAAGTCGGCCTATGTTTCCGCCAAACACGGTCTGCTGGGCTTAACCCGCGTGACTGCGTTGGAGGGGGCTGAACATGGTGTCACCTGTAATGCAATTTGCCCTTCCTATGTTCGCACGGCCCTTGTCGAGAAGCAGATTGCCGATCAGGCTCGCATGCATCACATTCCCGAATCTGAGGTCGTCGAAAAAATTATGGTTGCTGAGGCTGCTATTCATCGCCTGCTTGAGCCTGATGAGGTTGCAAAGTACGCCGCCTATCTCTGCTCAGATGATGCCAGCGGCATCACAGGCGCCGCTCAGACGATCGATTGTGGCTGGACTGCGCATTAAACATCATGCTTTAGAGGTGTTTTGATATTCTGTAAGCCGGACGATGGTATAGCCCATCGCCCGGCTTTTCTTTTGGGGAGCAGATCCTGATGATGAAAGCTTTTTATGCTTTCAGATGGATCTTGACCACGACTAGCTCCCCTTCTGGTGCAAGCACCTCTGCCGTACCAGTGCGCTTTTGCCTTCTCAGCAAAATATGCACCGTCTGCTCTGGAATCAGGTTCTTCCACCAGGAATATTCAGCTACAATTTTGATCTGTAACGTTTCACCTTCTTGCTTATAGCGAATAGGCGTTGTAAACTTCTTACCGCTATTGCGTCCCGTGAAGGTGATCAAAAGGAGCCGTTGGCTCATCAAATCATGCCAGCGGGAATGTAGGATGGTTGTGACTAACGCGTTTACCAGAGTTCGGGCAAGCCGCGAAGGCTTGTGATGGTTGAATTTTGTTTGGGTTTCGTTCATCGGTGTACTCGTGTTCTTTGACCCGATCGGGCCCATTCCCTGGTCGGCTCTCCATGGTATCTGGAGGTAGCTTGCATTGTCCAGGGCAAGTTCCGTTGAAATGTGCCCTATAGCTCAACCTCTCCTCCTCAGAGATTGTTGTTGCTGGAGCACTGTGCGCTGGAGCGCACCAAAAACCATCCTCCCTGAATAGTAGAGTAAAATGTGTCATCATGTCAAGTTTGAAATGCTTGTTACAAATAAACAGGCAAAACTATAGATCGATAGCCCGAAATAGATGTATAATTGAGGTGGTTTGTGAAATTTATCTGTCGGGAGTCGTAAATATACATGTTTTCTGATAATGTGCTTCTCCTTTTGATATTTT
>DASSXK010000400.1:0-2397 GCA_035703945.1 Ktedonobacteraceae bacterium
AAGATCTGGGGCAGGTGAATATTGTTGGCGACACTGAGGTCCGTCAAAAGATTCCGCCCGCTTTGTTGCCAGACATGGCCGACGATCAGACCCCGGTAGCGTGGTCGTTGTTTTTCGTGGAGATGTGTCAGGTCGTGGCCCGCCACGATGGCGCGACCGGCACTGGGGGTATCCAGGCCACCCAGAATATTCAGGAGCGTGGACTTACCGGAACCAGAGGCTCCTACGATCGCGATCATTTCACCTCGGGCGACCTCCAGGTCCAGACCCTGTAACGCTACGACTTCCAGGTCATCAACCTTGTAAATTTTGATCAGATTGTCACAGAAAATCAATAAATCTTGCATGCTTCCTCCCGGTCCGTTTCGCAAAAAATTTGATGCTATGGGAAATAGATGTCATGTTGACCAGACATACGTTTGGCTGATGCTTTGAACCCTCTTTGGCTTTATAGCCCGGTGATCTTAGAGATCCTCAAACTTCCAGCCTGGTACGTTAAAATAACGCCAAGGTCAGGAGTGCTTTTTTCATCTTTGAGCGCGACGTTACCTACCGCCCAGCTAGCTCCATTTGGGGCCAGGAACATCGCCGTGATGCTGATGTTACTTAGCTTTGTGTCAGATGATATTCCCAATGGATCGCCGATTGGGGGTGCTTCGATCCATGCCTCGGATCTATAGGTGAGAAGATGCTGATCACCGGCAATCCAACCCGAGCGCAGTGAACTCATCGCGACCATAGAAAAATTGCCAGCTTGATACCCGCTTGGATTCTGGTAATACCCGGCGGGATGCACGCTTTCCCAACTTCCATTGCGGTCGTGTAAAATCGTGCCTTGATTGCCGACAATCCAGCCCTCGTCTGCTGAGAGCATCGTGATGGCATTCAGGGTCTGACTGGTTGGAGTTGGATGTAGCAGGCCCCATCTGCCATCGTGATAGTGCAGAATTGTACCGCTATTGCCGACGGCCCAGCCCTCCTCTGGCGATGTGAATGCGATGCTATGGAGATCCAGGGTCGTTGGACTCTGCATGTCTATCCATTGTTTACCGTCATAATGCAGGATTGTGCCGCTGGAGCCAACGGCCCAGCCATCCTGCGCGGAGAGCATTTTTACGCTGAGCAAGTTTTGTGTCAAATGTGTTGGTCCGGGCCTGGTCGACCAGCGAGTGCCATCGTAATGTACCAGTGTTCCGGCCAGACCGACGGCCCAGCCATCTTGTGCCGAATCCAGTGAGATGCTAAGGAGTGGCTGGTATAACGAGCCACGTACAGGTTCTACCGCCCAGCTATTGTCGATGAAATGCAGGATTGTGCCGCCCGAAGGGATCTTGATGCTCCCGTTGTTTCCGTGTGTTGTGGGCTCTAGTGTTTCTATCCCTCCAACCGCCCAGGCTTCACCGTCTGGCAAGCCTGTAATTCCATAGAGTTCCTGCGAGCGGCCGCTTGATAATAGCTTATTGCCCTGGGGATTCGCTGGATATTGACCTGGTTGTGATGCGTTTCCTGCCAGATAGAAACGTAGCGGTACCAGCAAGAGCACCAGGACCAGCAAGGGCGTATAGCGCAGGGCGTGTTTCAGCATAGCTTCTGTCCTCATGGTTACAGTTTTATATCTTCCAGTGCGATCAGTCCGTATTTAAGCGCGAAGACGACTGCCTGGGTTCGATGCATAAGGTGCAGCTTTGCCAGAATGTTGGCAACGTGCGTCTTAACCGTTTCGGGACTCAATCCCATCTTCTCAGCGATTTCGCGGTTGGTCCAGCCAAGGGCTAATTCGCGCAGGACCTCCTGTTCACGCTCAGAGAGCGCGGCGGTGGGTTTCTCTCCACTTGATAGCTCCTGAAGAACCGCTCCTGAGGCCGCTGGATCGAGCAGCGATTGGCCATGTGCTGCGGCCCGAATTGAGGCCAGCAATACTTCGGGGGCTGCATCTTTACGCACATATCCGATTGCACCGGCCCGCAGGGCCGCTATCACACGAGCATCGTCGGTGTAACTGGTGAGCGCGATGCTTTTGACCTGCGGCGTAAGCTGACGCACACGCCGGATCGCCTCAATGCCGTCGATTCCACCAGGCATCAATAGATCCATCACCAGCACATCTGGTAGCCAGGCTTCGATCTGGCGCAGAACTTCTTCACCGCTGGCAGCTTCACCGATGACTTCCAGATCTGAAAAGGATTCCAGATAGGTCCGTAGCCCCTGGCGGACAACGTGATGGTCATCGACCAATACAATTCGAATCTGCTCTGTCAAACCTGTTCTCCTTTCTGTGGTTGCTGCGAGCAACGCGCAGCTTGATGTTCTGCTCCTTGCCAGTGGAGCAGTCGCCACGATTGCAGCAAGAGCGCAATTCCCCAGCAAGAAAGGAGCACAATCCCCATCGCATGGATG
>DASSXK010000438.1:0-20055 GCA_035703945.1 Ktedonobacteraceae bacterium
ACCACGTCTGGTGGAGACCCCTTATTAAGGACACAATGTTATAAGGCAATTCCAAACCTCTTGTCGTCACATCCACAAAGAAGGAAGAGTTTTCCTTTAAAGCGTTTCCTGACATATAATATAAACAAATGCGATAAGCCGTCCTTATACCTGGTAAGGATCACACAATGTCACAATTCCCATTCTCGGATCAACCATCAGCAACCATGCAAGATGGACAAAAACCAGCGCCTGAAACAAAAATTCTGGCAGAAACACTTCTGTCAGAAGACAACGTAGCAGCGATCATCCCGCCTGAAAACACCTTGATCGTCACAATATCACGGCAATTTGGCAGTAACGGCGCGGAGGTAGGCAAGCTGGTCGCGCAAGCGAGCAACCTGCTCTATGTGGACCATGAAATTATCGAGGGGGTCGCCCAGCGCCTTGGAGTAAACTCACAGTTGGTTGAGCAACAAGATGAACACACCATCGGCTCACTTGGACATGTGATGGAAGCAGTTGCGTCCAGTAGCCCTTTTAATGTTAACTATAGTTCATTGCGAACGCTCTTTAATCCAGCCGTCAAAGATAAATCATCTCAGCGAACGCAGGAAATGGCTTACTTGAGACTCACGCAGAAATTTATTGTTGAGACAGCAGCTCAGGGCAACGCCGTGATTATTGGGCGGGGTGCACAATTCCTGCTCCAGGGCTTCCCGCGTACGCTACACATTTACGTGTTTGCGCCAATGGATGTGCGTATCAAAAATGTGATGAGCAGTTTTCAGGTCGGACACAAAGAAGCAGAACAGATAATTGAACAAAGAGATGATGCCCATGACTCCTATCTGCGCCATCATTATGGCAGCGATGGACGTCAACCCGAACTCTATCATCTCCTCATAAATACTGGTCTCTTCTCTTGTGAAATGGCGGCAGATCTCATCCTTCAAGCACTCCCGGTCGCCAGGGAAATCCACGGTTAAATGTCTACACAATCTGCTTTTTAGCGTAAGGGTGCTGGCTTTGTCTAAACCGACCCTCCAACAACGGCGTTGGCTGGTAGGAACTGGACAGGCTAGCCCCTTCATCTACATGGACTGAACTAGCCACACCTCTGTCACCCCATTTCAGCAGTTCTCACTTCATTCGCCTCAAATATATATCGTTTCTCGCCATTTGTCATCTACAAGTAAAGATTAAGAAACTAACAGGCCTACCTCAACCGTTTACTAAATGGAATGAATAACATTATACCGGGACCGCCTTTACCAGAAGCGAGTAAAACTACTTGCCTGGCTTGTGACTCCGATTATTGTGAGAAAAAACATACTCCACGATTGGCGATTCCAAAAAGACGCAGGAAGTATTCATCATTAAAGCAAGCGGTAGAGGATAAAAAGTAGATGCAAGCAAATACAGAAGCCGGAACAGAACACCAGACCTGGTGGGCGCAAAAGGATACACCGGTTCACATGGATTCACGCGTCGCCTATCTGATCGATGGCAGGCAGACCATGTTTACAATGGCCCTACATTACCTGCAAGCAAGCAAGTATATTTACATCGCCAACTGGGGTATCACGCCCTCGATGGAATTGGTAAGAGGGATAGATCGACTTGCCGGGGACGAAAACAGTCCCGAGCGAAAGGCCCTGTTGGAAGAGTTACATCTGGCCGGTTTAAACGAGCAGGACATTGCTTTCTGGCTGGGGAACGATCTATCTTTCAAATCAGTCTTAAATTACGCGATCAGTAAAGGTGTTGAAGTTAAAGTACTGCTCTGGGATTGTCCAGAGGCTTTTTCGCACTATAGTCCTCACAGTGCTGCCAATGAATTGCTTGAAGCAGGAATTCACTGTGTTCTGGACAATAGCTCCTTCAATATTCAGCATCCAAGCGAATCCCTGCACCAGAAGATCTCTATCGTTGATGGCACACACGGCTTCGTCGGTGGGGTTGACCCATTAATTGAAAATGACGGCGACTATGATCGCTGGGACACGACTTCCCACCAATTCGCCACACCCCTGCGCCAAAATGCCGAAGGTCACACCCCACACCCCTGGCATGATGTCCATTGTCTGATTGAAGGTCCAGCCGTACAGGATGTCGAACATAACTTCCGCCAGCGTTGGAACGACGTTGTTGATCGAATGCACTACGATGTCAAGATGATCGTTCCCGTACATGGCGAGCCTGCTCCGCTCAAAAGCACCAGCACGATCCAGATCGCTCGAACCATCCCGGCGAACACCTATCAATTTGATGAGGCTGGCATCCACGGCATCGCTGAACTATACGCCAATGCCTTGCGCAACATCAAAGATTTTCTCTATATGGAGAATCAGTACTTCTGGCTGCAAGCTTTTATGGGCTTCAATCTCCCCTTCGGCTTCGCCAGTCCTGATATGGAATACAACCTGCAAAAAATAGTTGAAGCCCTGCATCAAGGGGTAAAAGTTGCGATCGTGCTTCCCGATCACCCCAATGTTGGACGCGCCCTGACCGATACCAGCATTCAACGCATTCGAGATGAAGCGCCCGAGGCCGTAACCGAAGGACGTTTCCATGCCTACTGCCTGGCAACCTGCGAGCAAATAGAGGATACTACCCACTATCGTCCAATTTATGTCCATGCCAAGATTGCAATTATCGACGACTGCTGGTCCACAGCCGGGTCGGCGAATCTGAACAATCGAGGAATGCGTGATGACGCAGAATTAAATATCGCCGTCCTTGATTCCCACAAGGCCGAAACCTTACGTATGCTTCTCTGGAGCGAACACCTCGGTCTGTATAATGAAGAAGAGATGTTCGCTGTCACCCGCTTCCTTGGGCGCCAGCACCAGGTGAGGCGGGAGGATGTGCGCGCACGCCGCATCTATTCCCATATGCGCAAGGCATTAGGAGATCCCATCAAGGGCTTGCAAATGCTCAACGAACGCGCACAGGATAACCTTGTACGCTATAAAAACAAGCAACCTTTGATAGGCCATCTGCTCCCCTATCTTACGGGTGC
Organism: Ktedonobacteraceae bacterium; assembly: GCA_035703945.1. GTDB lineage: Bacteria > Chloroflexota > Ktedonobacteria > Ktedonobacterales > Ktedonobacteraceae > DASSXK01. The sequence goes on from DASSXK010000438.1 coordinate 3,005, forward strand.
GGAAGCCACCGCTGAAGGTTTTAACTATCGCGAAACTCATGGTTGGCTAGAAGAAGAGTAATGTGAGTCAGGGCAGCCACTCATATGGATGGGTGCGCTGTCCCTGGCCCAATACGCTAAAAAGTAGACAATCGCCTGTTAATTTGATTATACTATGGAAGTTATACTGCTCAAGCATAAAATTAAGGCACAACCAACTACTAAGGAGAGGTCGGCGACTACATGAATACACCGCCGCCATCAGATGACGAGCGTTTTAATTCGATTGAAAATAATCAAATAAACCACTCACGCCAACGACGTAGAAGCACCCCTAATAATCCTGAAGTCACGCCTGCTCCACAAAATCGACGAGCGCGCCCACAGACGAATCCAGCTAAAGGAAAACGATTTGATCCCAATCAAACGGTCTTAGAAACGTCCATGGATCGCGTGGTAAATACTTCCTACAAAACTGAGGAAGAGCCACCAACACCAAGAATAAGACGGGCCTCATTACCGCCTCAGGCCCAGCAGCGCCGCTCGTCAACCGGAGTTGAGCAGCACAGAAATGGGCGGTCGCAAGGGCCACAAGACGTCCCCAGGATTCCCAATTATCCTCAACGTCAACGGGCAGAACAGGCCCGTGCGCAGCAACGCCGGGTCGAGACAGAGGTTCCCCTCTCCGGCAACCCTTATATTGATCAAGCCAATTTCATCAATCAAGGTGATCTTGAGCCAATGCCGCCACTACAGCGTACAAAATCGCCTCAGTCGGATCAGTTAAGTCAAGGACAGAATCAATCCTCACAGACTGACCGCCGTCCAAAAACAACCAGGAGACCAGCGTTCGATCCGGATGTGACGATCGCTGATACGCCGATACAACCTCAGACTGGTCGCATGAAGGCTATTAACCACCCTGCACTCCCTCCATTTCTAGAGGAAGACGAGCTTGACACGCCACGCTCCACCACGGGACGGATGCGGGTTACCAAGCGTCCTGCTCCTATCCCTTTCGAGGAAGACGAGTTTGACGCTCCACCACGTTCTACGACAGGACGGATGCAAGCGGCCAAACGTCCTGCTCCCATGCCCTTTGAGGAGGATGAGTTTGAGACACCGCGCCAACCTACGACAGGACGGATGCGGGCTACCCGGCAAGGGCCTCTCCCACGTACGAGAGCAAGCAGCAGTACGACGGGCAGGATGCAGGCCTCGCCGCGTTCGGCAAGCGACTACCCACGCCGTAACCCACGTTTGAGCGCCCCCCCACCGGCACGACATGCTTATGTTCGCGAGCGTGGCCTGGCCAGTCGTTTACAGGCGATCCGACATAATCGTCCTTTGCTTATCTTGATTGGGCTGATTCTGCTGATACTGGTCATTGGACCGATTTTCACCAGCTTGAACCATTCTGCGAACAGTTCTCAGTTCCAGGCTCCCGGTTCAGCCAACCGCCCAACATCGGCCAGTACCGCAACAACGATACCAGCCGGGCCGCTTGCTCCGCATGAAATCGTGATTACGGCCCCGCAGGGAGATCATCCCGCCCCACCGTTACATGCAACGGCGGCATATATCCTGGACGCAAATACAGGCGCAACACTCTACGCCAAAAATCCGTTTATGCATCTGCCAATTCTCAGCACAACTAAGCTGATGACGGCTCTGCTGGCGGTTGAACATGGCAACTTGAACCAGCGAATCACTATCACCCCAAAAATCTGGAACGATATCAGCCAGCTTAGTCCTGATGGTACCATGTACCGGGTCAATGATGGCTCAACCTACACATTGCGCGAGATGCTCTATGGCCTGATGATGGTCTCAGGAAACGACTGTGCAGTTGTTATCGCGGACGACATTGGTGGGAATCTCCCCAATTTTGTCAAAATGATGAATGCCCGCGCTAAATCCCTGGGCATGAATGACACACATTATGTCAACCCTCATGGATTGCTCGATCCGGGTCACTACTCCAGCGCCCATGATCTGGCGCTGATTGGTCGTGTGGCCCTGACGAATTCAACAATCAAGCAGATCAGCGGCACCCTCAAAATGTCGGTTCCGACCACTAAAGATCATCCTGGCCGCTTAATGATCAATGGAGACCAGTTTATCTGGTGGTACCCTGGTGTGGATAGTGGCAAGCCGGGCTTTGATGGTGCCAATAACCATGTGCAGGTCATCTCCTGTATTCGCAATAACCACCATCTGATCGGTGTCGTGATCGTTGCCAATAACTATTACACTGACATGCGTACGCTCTTAAATTATGGTTTCGATCTCTATGATTGGCAATCCCCGGCGATTGTCGATCAGAAACACCCGATTCCCTATGACTATGACGATAACTACTTTTCCAGCGATACGCAAAATGGCTCAATGTCAACCGCCAATGGTGGCCGCTACTATTACTTCACAGGGTATAGTATCTCTGGTCAAATCGTGAGCTACTTCGACAATAACAGCGGATTGAAAAAATTTGGCTTCCCTAGAAGCCAGTCTATCCCTGTCAGCAATGTCGTAATCAAGCAGCGTTTTGATCACGGCACGATCCAGTGCAACTCAAAAACGAAACAGTGCAGCCTCATCTGAGAAAAAAGGAACAGCATCTCTCCGATAGCAAAAAGAAAGTAGGGGACATCCTGCTACATATCTTTTAGAATTACCGCTTTTGCTTGCCCAAAAGTGTAGATAGGTTGAGGGAGCCCTGGTGATTTGTTATACTTCAAACGGGAATGTATCGGGGATTTTCAATCAACACACCTATAGTATTCTATTAATCCAATGAACTCATGACGAGGTCCCTTAGCAGGTACTTTTTTTATATTGAAGGTAGAGCCAGGATGCCACTTAAAAATACATTGAAGTTTTGTTTACTTATTATGCTTCTTGCCTTTTCAATCACAGGATGCAGCTTTTTCCCGGCAGTTTCCATCAATGGAACACCTGTCACCAGTGGAAACGACACAGGAAACGCCCTCGAACTGAACAAGTGGAAACCGATCGCAGCAGGAATGGATCTCCGGTACGAGGACTGGAAAAGCCCCAACGATGACGAAGATATTGTAACGATCATTCGTCTCAACCCTCAAAAAGTTCAATTCAGCGTTGGCTATGACCCAGATAATCCCCTCACGATTAGTCAGTGGATGACAAAAGAGAAAGCAAATGTCATTATCAACGGTGGCTATTTTAGTCAGGCCACGGGTAATGCTGGCATCGGGACTGGCATCACGGCCTCGGGATTGGTGATTACCGACGGTCAGGCAGCGGGAACAAACTATGCCGATCACGGCGGGATGTTCTCTGTCAATCCTCAGGGGAAGGTCGATCTGCGCTACATGGGACAACGTCCATTCGATCCCAACACCGAACAGCTCCAATACGCGACGCAATCCCTGCCAATGCTGATAACACCTGGCAAGAAACGCGCAAATTTTAATGCCAATGAAGCAACCAGCCGCCGCAGCATTGTGGCACGCGATACCAGCGGCAATATTCTCTTTATCGCCAGCCCTAACCAGGCATTCACGCTTGACGATGTGACCGATCACCTGATGCAGTCCGATCTCCCCATTGACTCCGCCCTCAACCTGGATGGCGGCACATCAACCGCCCTCTATGCCCGTGGAACAACTGATCAGCAGGTCAGCATTGACCAGAGCTATGGCAAGCTCCCGATTGTTATCATCGCTAAAGCGAAATAACGGCAAGCGCCGTTGGGAAGTGCCTTGTAATAGCAACTTAAAAGCCATAAACATAAAAGATGGGCGGATAATAATATATCCGTCCATCTTTTTAATTACGCAGTGATGCCGCTAATTCGCAACAGGCATGGCCTGCCGAACCTCGCTCACAACTCGCTCCAATACTTCCTCAAGCGGGACGATCTGGCTTTCTTTCTGCGTACGCATCTTCATCTCAACGCCGCCATTTTTCAGCGAACGTTTGCTAACGACGAGGCGCAGCGGAATACCAATCAGGTCCGCATCGTTGAATTTCACCCCGACGGACTCTGAACGGTCATCAAACAGCACCTCAATCCCGGCCGCCGTCAGATCCTGGTAGAGCTTTTCAGCGATGCTTCCGGCATCGGACTTCGCCATATCGAGTCCCAGCAACGTTACCTGGTAGGGAGCCACGCTTATCGGCCAGATAATACCCTTCTCATCATGGCTTTGCTCCACAATCGTTGCCATCAAGCGGCTGATGCCCATGCCATAACACCCCATCAGACAGGGCTTGACCGCACCACTCTCATCCAGGAAGGTGGCATTGAACATCTCGCTATAGCGGCTACCCAGCTTGAAGATATGCCCAACTTCGCTGCCCCGTTCGGTATGCAACTGACCCCCACAACGCACACAGGTCGCGCCCTCATAGGCCGAGGCCACATCTTCCCAGATATCCACCTGGAAATCGCGCCCCAGATTGGCGTTCTTGACGTGATAATCCAGGCGATTCGCCCCCACAACAAAGTTATTACCCAGTTTAACCGAGGTATCGGCGATCACAAGCACCTCTTCGCTCTGGTGAAGCGGAGACATAAAGCCCGCAACCATGCCCGCGCCCGTCATCTCTTCCAGTGTCGCAAGGTGCAGATCAGCGGCTTTAATCCCATTGCGATAGAGGATATTGCTCAGTTTGATCTCATTCACATCCAGATCGCCACGTACGACCGCCAGAATGAATTTTCCACCGGCCACATAGGAGACCGTTTTCAAGGTTTTCGCGGCCGGCACAGAAAGGAAAGCCGTCAGATCTTCAATTGACTTGATCCCAGGCGTGTGAACCTCCTCCAGTTCGGCTTCCGGCTCAATTGCTTGCTCGGTTCGCACAAATTCAGCCTTTTCACGGTTGGCGGCATAATCGCAGTTATTGCAAATCATGGCCTCGTCCTCGCCCGCTTCGGTCAGCGCGATAAACTCCTGGGATTCTTTGCCACCGATCGCGCCGCTATCGGCATGAATCACCACAAAGCGCAGGCCGCAACGTTTTAAGGACGCAGAATAAGCCGCGCTCATCTTGCGATAGCTTTCATCCATACCCTCGGCATCGGCATCAAAGCTGTAAAGATCCTTCATCAGGAACTCACGTGTGCGCAGCAAGCCACCACGCGAGCGGAACTGGTCACGGAACTTGACCTGAATCTGGTAGATCAACTGCGGCAGGTCGCGATAACTGCGCACAAACTCGGCCACCAGCGTCGTCACGACCTCTTCATGGGTCGGACCCAGCACCATATCGCGTCCCTTACGATCCTTCAGGCTGAACAGTTCGCCCCCAAATCCCTCAACACGGGTCGGACCCGAAGGCGGCTGAACCTCCCACAGGTCCCGTGGCTGCAAAACCGGCATCGTAACTTCCTGGCCGCCAGCTCGATCCATCTCCTCGCGCACAATCTGTGAGATCTTCCGAATCACCCGATCTCCCAGCGGCAAGAAAGAGTAGACGCCCATCGTTAGTTGGCGTGCAAAACCGGCACGCAATAAAAGCTCCTGGTTGCCACCTTCAGCATCGCGTGGAGCCTCACGCAAGGTTGTTGTAAGCATTTTTGAAACGCGCATATCTTCTCCTACTTTACGGTGAGGGCAAGCACATCACTGGCCTCACCACCGTTATATTGAACCATCCGGCGACCCGCCAGAGCTGTATATAAATGCACATCCTCGGCCTCAAAGCCGGGAGGAGCGTAGATCATCATAAAAATGTCACGTGTGGCGGGCGTCACCTTCGTGCGCTCGGAATCGGAGACGGTCGTTCCCATCACTCCCTGATCATCGGCAATAATAATTTTATTCTCGATCTGGAAATGTTGTCGTCCGATCCCAGGATATTCCTCTCCAGATGCCCCCAGCCGCACTCGAATCTGACCCACAACATTCTTCAGATCATAGACACACATTGGCAAACCAAACTCAAGCGAGCAAAGATTATTGACATCCACGGCCGTATTAATTTGATACAGACCTTGCCCCTTGAGAACACGCCTCAGCAGCGCCTCAGACGAGGGACGATAGCGACCAGGGTCAAACCCAAATAGCTTTTGCAGACCCCGAACCGCCGTAATTTGTGAATCATTGGGCAGGTCCTCCATCGTCATTGTCCGGGCTTTCTCTTCGCTTTGCAACGTGATCAATTCCCACAGCCGCGCATCGCTCTCCTGAACCGTCACATTATTGATTGTGACAATTCCAAACGTCACGCCGAGAATTCGTGCCCCTGCCTCTGGATCAAGCTGTAACTGCATAAGGTACCTTCTAAAGCATTAGTCAGATATTCAAACCATAAAAAAAACTCGCCCTTATCATAAGGACGAGTACCTGGACCCGTGGTTCCACCTTTTTGAAAATCGGCCTCACGGCACGACTCCACTCAGGCAGTCAACCCTGAAGCAAGATCTGCTCAGTTAACTGCTCCCCCCGTAACGGTGAGGTTCCGATCAGCTTTTCGCTGACGCTCCCAGGTGGGTTGAACGAAACTGCCATCTGCCGACTTACACCTTGCTCGGCTCTCTGTAAGATGCAACTCCGTCTACTATTCCTGATCAAAGCATTGCTGTATATTTATATCTAACGTAGACTACAGTATAGTATTCTCAGCCGCCCCTGTCAATCAGCAAACCTGGCGAGATTTCCTCGCACCACTTCATCAAGAGTTTACATGATCAGGCAGGCCGCCATTCATTCTCCAACATGCTATAGACTACATGCCCGACAAAATGGTCATACAGCCACTCGTTATCCCGCAAAATACCTTCCTGCTGAAAGTCCAGACGTTCGGGAACCGCCCGGCTTTTGCGATTATCGACGGCGCAACGAATCTCGATTCTGTGCATTCCAAGGCTACGAAAGCCATACGTCGTCATAGCCTTTACAGCATCGGTCATAAGTCCCCGACCTTGATACTGCTCTCCCAGCCAGTATCCAATTTCGGTTCTGCGACTTCGCCAGTAGATCGTATTAAAGCCTAGCTGACCGGCAATGTTTCCTCGATACAAAAGAGTCATTTGCAGGCTTTCACGATTATGATAGCGTCCTAGTTCATAACGTAGATACTCCCGGGAATCCTCGACTGTTTGGGAAGTATCAACCCACCCCATCCATTCACGCAAATAGGGCCGACCTTGATCAATCAAAGCTGCCAATGCAACGGCATCAGACATAGAGATCAATCTCAGTTCACGCTCTTCGTCGATTTTGATATGGAATTCTGAAGGTAACACGCAGATCCGCTTTCTAGCCACATATTGGCAGTATACATACCATAGGAACAACCATACATGCCTATATTACATCTAACACGACATCAGCAGTATAAAAATAGACGTTTTCTTGCTTATCCAAATTGTCTTTTAATTTCTTACTGTATTCAATCAAAAGCATCCTTGTCAATTAACCTCAGCCATCCTCAGAATCCAATTACAAGCATCACAGCCATCTAGCAAGCGTTCAGAATAACAGGAGGCCAAGTGCATACGGTACCTGTAGTACTTTCACTACTTCCCTGATAACAAACCAAACAAGAGAATGACGTCCAACCTGCATCTATAAAGGTATAAATACTGACGTAAAAAAACACAATACTTGAGTATCCTTTGCAAGTATGCTATCCTCAAAATATGAAAACAAATCGGCCTGAGCAAGCGTTACAAAAAAAGCAAGCAAGAGTTTTAATGCATATCCTCCTTGTCTTTTGCAACTACTGTGATCCTGAACTAGAAGCACTGATTACGCGTTACCACAGTGCAGGCAGGTATCTGCATGTCCAAACGCCTGACATCAAGCAGGTACTTAAGCAAAAGAAAACAAAGTTATACTCGAAGCAGCCCGATTCAACATCGAAGCCAGCCCACAAGCGCCTGGAAGTAACGTTCAACTATGTACGCATTGTGCGGCGTCCCTCTGGCTGGTTTCTGCATCCTATTCCCAATACACATCGTCGGGCCGCTCCAATTCTGCTGCTCAAACAGGACACACGGTACGGCACCAATCGTAGTAACTTTTTTTTGATTACCAATAAAAAAGGCAAGATGAGTCCACAATTTAAGCAGTCACGCTGCCAGTTGTAGAGATGTTATTTACCTGTCTTCTCTCCCTCATGTGTATAGGCACACGATTATCCCCTTATGCAGATCTCACCTGTTTGCGACTTAGGCCCTGGGAGTACCAGCATTAAAAGGGGAATGAGATAGATCAAGGAGTCACATAAATCAATGAAGCGGTTGATCATAGTTTTTCTGATTATTTGTACCCTGGCACTCACGGCCTGCAATATCTCAACTAGTTCAGGCTCAAACAACGGCAATGTCGTGCATATGAACGACACCAATTTTGTGCAATCATCCATCTCCATCAAAAAAGGCACATCGCTTACTATCATCAACGATTCCTCTGTCGCCCACATCCTGCAAAATGGCATCTGGGATAATGGCACCCCTAAACCCTCAAAGGAAAGTGGCGCTCCTACCGTCAATGTAAACTTCGGTGGCAATGATACTCAGAAGATTGGGCCTTTTACGACCGCTGGCACATTCCACATCTTATGCATCATTCATCCTGATATGAATCTACAAATAACCGTGCAGTAATCGCAAATACGGCCATCTCTTGAGAATCCAAGACTATTTGAAATGAAAGGATGCCAAAGAGCTTTATTTCCTTGCATCCCTAATCGGACTCTCTGCATCCCTTTCCTCCCCAAAAATATCCAGCCTGGAAAAACTTCTCCCTAAAACGGCAAATACAGGAATTTCATAGCGTGAGGATGTGTTTTAATAGTGATACGGTTAACAATATACTAAATGTCGTGTTAATACGTATTCTTTATTATGGGAGGCTTTATTTTGTTTTAAGCCACCTTCCAAACATGCTGAGCTATTGAAAGACAATTTGCAACGGCGCTCTCGCGCCTCCTGAACACTTTGCAAGCCAGCAGCGCTGGAAAGCTTCATCGTTGATCATTTTTGGCAACGTTGCTCCTGGCTTCTCAATCATGTTCAGTCAGCGAATTGAATGGCTTAGCAATTGAAAGTTATGCCTGAAGAGAAATGCAAGAAAATGCAAGAACTCGCAAAGGAGAATCAATCGGGTTATGGTAAAAATCGCATTTCAGGATGTTACAAAGCAGTACAAAGGAGCGAGTAAACCGGCCGTTGATAATGTCTCCTTCGACGTTGAAGAGGGTGCAATTTGTATGTTGCTTGGAACCTCCGGCTCAGGAAAAACCACCCTCTTACGTATGGTAAACCGGCTGATCGAACCAACTTCCGGCTCTATTATCATTGACGGGAAGAATGTTCTTGAGGAAAATCCGATTACCCTGCGTCGTCGCATTGGCTATGTTATTCAGCAGGTCGGCTTATTTCCACACATGTCCATTGCCGAAAATATTCGTGTCACGGCCCAAATCGCTGGCTGGAGCAAAGAACGTATGGCCGAACGCGTCGATGAACTGTTGACACTCGTAGGACTTGAACCAGCAGAGTATCGCAAACGCTTCCCCAGACAGTTGTCTGGTGGTCAACAGCAGCGCGTTGGACTGGCACGTGCGCTCGCAGCCGACCCTGCTCTGCTACTCATGGACGAGCCTTTTGGAGCCCTGGACGCGATCACCCGAACACGTCTTCAGGGTGAACTTCAACGCATCCAACAAACGATGCAAAAAACAATTCTGTTTGTGACCCACGATGTTGAAGAAGCTTTCCGACTCGGTACCCAGATCGCCGTAATGTCTGAAGGAAAACTCATTCAGACCGGTTCGCCAATTGATCTGCTAACCAGGCCAGCCAATGATTTTGTACGCAAGCTGGTTGGTGCGGACAATATTATGCGTCAACTCGAATATTTACCCGTCACAACGGCGCTCGAAAATGATTCGGCCAACATGGCAAATGGAAACTTACCACGCAAATCGTCAGATACAAGCTTGCTTCAGGCGCTGCTAACCTTGCTTGAAACAAAGGCCTCGGCCCTGACCATTTTTGACGCCGAAACGCAGCAAAATGTTGGAGTGATCACACTCTCTAACATTACTCGTGAAATCACGACGGCACCTGTACAAAATACGAACGAGAGCACCCAGGCCACAACGATTTAAGTATCATCCACGTCTGGAAGCTGTCTCACCGCCTGTCAGAAAACGCTGACTTGTAGCGTTCTATGCTGAACCTTAATCCATTAAACAGGTTCAACAATATACGCTACCCTCCATGCACTTATTCCATTTTAAGTCTACTTTCCTGGCAGGGTCATGAGTAAACAGGTTCCAGTCTATCGTTAATCGCCATTCTAGCTCTTGTATACATTTTCCAGGCGTTAAACGTCTCATTAGAGAAGTGATATAATACAGCAACAAATAAGCTCATCAAGTTGGTACCCGGAGCTTATTGATAAGGGAGCATCACAGCGTTATGCACTACCTGCTAGACCCGTTCAACTATGATTTAACTGATCCCGGGAGCATTCCTAATCTGATGATTCAACATCTGATCATCGTCGGGATATCTATGCTCATCGCGATCGTGATCGCGGTACCAATCGGGCTACTTATCGTCCGCTATCGTCGGCTTTATCTGCCGATTATCGGTATTTCAGGGCTGCTTTATACCATCCCAGGTCTGGCTTTTCTGGCCTTTCTCGTCCCGGTTACTGGACTGAACAGAGCAACCATCATTATTCCTCTGGTAATCTATGCCCAGCTTATCCTGGTTCGCAACATTGTTGCGGCCATCGAGGGTATCGATCCCCTTCTGATTGAAGTCGGGCGAGCGATGGGAATGGGAAGCCTGCAATTATTCTTCCGTGTTACCTTTCCACTGGCCCTGCCGGTCGTGATTGCCGGCATCCGTGTAGCCACTGTCACAACGATTGGTATCGCTTCACTTGGCTCGCTTGTAGGAGCAACCTGTCTGGGAGATCTGATCTTTTCCAGCATCTCAAATAGCAACTATGATGAAGTGCTGGCCGGGGGAATTGTGATCGCCTTGCTGGCAATCGTCGTTGACCTGCTTCTCCTTGGTTTGCAACGACTACTTAATCGTGGACGCACTGCGGTCGCAGTCGCATAAGGGAGAGAGGAAAGGATAAGCAACGATGCTCAGCAAACTCTTAAGCTTTATCAGCAACCCATTAAATGATTACCTGGGGCAAAGCCTCGCGTATATCAAACTCTGTGCCGTCTCTATTATCCTGGCAATTATTATTGGGGCAGTGCTCGGTGTCCTTGTTTCAAGACAGCCGGTCGCGGCCTTCGTTGCCATCAATCTAAGCGGCCTGATGCGGGCAGTCCCCGTCATCGCCTTCCTGGCAGCCGTGATTCCATACCTGGGAATTGGCTTTGTGCCAGCCCTGGTTGCATTAACTATTCTCGGTGTTCCACCGATTTTATTAAATACTTACACCGGCATTCGAGGGATCGATCCCGCCACAATTGATGCCGCTCGCGGCATGGGCATGACGCCCTGGCAAATCATCTATCGAATCCAGACTCCGCTGGTGCTGCCGATCATCGCAGCCGGTGTGCGGACCTCAGCGGTCCAGATCGTTGCTACGGCAACTCTAGCCGCCGTCATCGGTGCTGGCGGCTATGGGGAATATATTCTTTCTGGCTTATACCAGCAAGATGTCGTACAAATCCTGGCGGGGGCGATTCCTGTCGCCATATTGGCGCTGTTGATCGAGTTCATTCTTGGTCAGCTCCAAAGGTCTCTCACCCCTCCCGGATTAAGTTCCCAGTCAACCTTTGAAACGGCCAGGTAAACACTCCCGGTGGACACCATTTTTTTTGTTACCTGGTCTCTTGTGCAAGAGGAGAAGTATGATGACTTCACTTTCACGCGTTCGTCTAAAATCTTTGTCCCTTTTATCTCTTGGTATGATCGGAGTGATGATCCTACTAACCGCCTGCGGAGGCAGCAGCGGCACCAATACTTCCGCGAATACCAGCAAGGACAAAAAGCTAAATATTACCGTAGGTGGAAAGCTCGATACCGAAGCGCAGTTGCTCACCAAGATGTATGTCTTGTTGCTGCAAAAAGCTGGCTTCAATGTAACGGAGAAAGCCAAACTCGGCACGAACGATATTGTTTTTAATGCAATTAACAGTGGTCAGATCGACCTTTATCCTGAATTCACGGCCACCGGCTTGAACCGTCTCGGCGTAACCACCACTCATGATCCCCAACAGGACTATCAAAAGGTCAAACAGGGATATGAGAAAAATTACAAAATCACCTGGCTTGATCCCTCGCCTTTGAACGATACCTATGGCATTTGTACCCTGAAAACAACTGCCGATAAGGACCATCTAACCAAGGTTTCGGATCTCGCTTCCATGGCTGCCACGAAGACGATCGCGACTCCTCCCGATGGGAAAACCGATCCTAACGTGTTGCCAGGTTTTAAAAAGGTCTACGGTTTCGACTTCCCGAACACCAAGGTTCTTGATGCCGCTCTGACCTATGAAGCCGTCAAAACCGGTCAGGCAGATTTCAATATCTGCTACACAACCAGCTCGTTGATCAAACAGGATAACTTTGTCCTCCTGCAAGACGACAAGAATTCTTTCCCGATCTACAATCCGGCTCCCCTGGTCCGCATGGACACACTGAGCCAGGACCCGGATATTGCGACCGCCCTCAATCCTCTGGCCCCCAAGCTGACAACCGATGTCAGTATTGAGCTTCAGAGCGAAGTAACCGGCGGCCAATCCGTAAGTGAAGTTGCACACAACTTCCTGACAAAGGTTGGCTTGCTCTAACAAGCATCGCAATTAGCAACCAAAAAGGACCCGACAGCTCGTTTGCTGTCGGGTCCTTTTCTTTTTGCCTGCTATCCAATTACTCGCTGCTTCCTCCAGCGCCAGAAGCCCAGGGCCGCCGCAGCCAACAGAATCACCAGCATAACATCGTAGACCAGAATGTAGAACGGCAACCACTGATGCGTGTTCGTGAGAAAATAGCCCCCCAACGCGCCAAACACGAGATACCAGAACGAGATCAACGCCAGGTCGGTAGCAACCAGGCCTTTGGGGGTCCAGATCGGCCCCAGGTCTACAACCATCAAGGCCAGTAAGATAGCTGTATACCAGGGAAAAACATGTGAGGAGATCGCCAGCACCGCCGCCAGCAAAATCAGCGAGCCTGCCTCCATCGTCAGCTTACCCTTCCAGCGTAGCCAGAGAATCGACCCTCCCGTAAGCCCCATCACGACAAGATCGACGCTTCGCTCTATCCAATACGTCGTCTGGTAATTAAGCAGCCAGGTATTCTTTATCCATTGCAGACCAACCTGGATAATTCCGGCATTCAAACCCTGCTCCCCGATATAGGTGGAGAAGAAGCCAAAGATCTGTCCATGCCCCAAAATGTAATAAGGTATATATCCCAGGATTATCGTGACAAAACAGGCCAGGACCAGACCCCAATCCTTCCAGCGCACAACGACCAGCAGCAACACGATCGGATACAACTTCATCAAAGTTGCAATTCCGATCAAGACGCCCGTTAAGACTCTTGCCCCGCGCCTCGGGCTGTGCGCAACAATCAGGAAAAGCAAGATCACCGCGATCGGCATCGCATCCAGATGTCCCTGGGTCGCAAACTCCACAATCGGCAACGGGCACCAGGCATAGAGCACCATCCGTCTGACATCGTATCCCCGACGCCAGAGCATATATCCGATCAATCCACAACTAAGCAGGTCAAATCCGACAAAAATCCCTTTTAAAAAAACCAGGTTGCTCGGTGCCAGCAGATAGCTCAAAACATAAACAGCCTGCGCCGCCGGTGGATAGAGCGAGGGCACATTCCTGAAGCGGGAATTTCCATAGATCAAATTATCCTGCAAATGGACCAGCTCAGGACTTCGTGGGGCCAGCACATACGGACTGTAGCCATTGAGCGTTACCCGTGCATCCCAGAGATAACGCCACGAATCGTGCGACAGATTCGGCGGCCAGGGCAACATCATCCCGCGAAAAAGGACCGCCCCCAGGACAATCAAACCCAGCTCATACCAGAGCTGCCGTCCCTCAGGGGCAGGCGTCAGCAACACCAGAGCACAGGCCGCAAGGTAAGGAATAAAACAGGCCAGCCACATCAGCACAAAAGGGACAACTAAAGTCTGATCATCAGGCGAAATAAATCGAATCAGCGCCCCGTAGCAGATCGCCGATAGCAGCAGTAAAGCGCCGAGAATTAGCAAGCGACGAGGCGCGGGAATCCTTTGTAAAGCCTGCCCCTGTCGTTTCTCAAGCGGGGCAGTTTGGAGTGAGGGCATGCAAGCTTATCCTTTCCAGGACCCTTCAACTAGTGATTAAAATACATTCACATGGCTTTCTATTCAACACGACGGAACAAGACCAGCTTTGCAAATCATCTCCGCGCTAGCCCAATTTGGGTTGAATCTCAATTGTAATACGCAATTTTCATCTAAAAAGACTTGACATCACCATCAAACATGATTATACTTTATTTAACAACGTTAAATTTTATAACAAAGGTAAATAAGTGGGAATCAAAGAGCGGCGAGAGCGAGAAAGACAAATTACGAAGCAAGGCATTCTGACAGCCTCGCTTGAGATTGCCAGACAATCAGGCTGGTCTGCTGTAACGATCCGCAAAGTTGGGGAATCAATCGAATATAGCGCCCCGATGGTCTATCAATACTTTGCGAGTAAAGAAGAGATTTTGCTGGAGCTGCTTCGGATCGGCTTTGATGAACTCGGTCAAGCGATGCAAGAAGCCATTGCTTCAACTGAGGATAAAACAGAGCGCATCTTACGAGCGGCTGATGCGTACTGGCAATTCGCGCAAAACAATCCAGAGCGATATCAGCTTATGCACGGCCTTGGTGGTGTCACACTAGCACCAGAGGCATTCGCAGCGTCAATCAAGCAAACCTGCGAGCTCGCGGAAAATATCCTGGTAGACTGGGCGCAAGCCAAAGGAGTAACACTGGAAGATCCATTGGGAGCAGCCGAAATCGTCTGGAGCCTGTTACATGGGTTGGTGAGTGTCAGTCTGGCCGAACGTGTCCAGGGTGGAAAAGATCGCGCCCGCAACCTGGTCCAACGCTCTATTCAGGATCTGCTTAAAGCCTGGAGCATACCGTAATAGACCCATGTTTGTGCTCTTTTTTTACCTGCTATTTAACGTTGTTAAATTTTTTAATGGTGTTTTACATTAAGACCAAAGAAGAAAGGTTACACACATGAACGCTCCAAAAGAACTGCACGTCATCTTCGGCACAGGACCCGTAGGAATAACCCTCGCGGAGGAGCTCGTCAGGCGCAACAAACAGGTACGCTTGGTAAATCGCAGCGGCAAGGGAACGGTTCCCACAGGGGCCGAACTGGTCAGCGGGAACGCCTCAAGCCTGGAAACGGTGCAAAATCTCTCACAGGGAGCAGCAGTCATCTATAACTGTACCAATGCTCCCTACGAACGCCGGCCAGAAATCCTACCACGCTTGCAGGAGAATATGATCGAGGGCGCGGCTAGCGTCTCAGCCCGGCTCGTGGTAATTGACACGCTATATATGTACGGCGAGACCCATGGCAAACCGATAACCGAGGAAACACCCTATATGGCAACATCCCGCAAAGGACGCCTGCATGCAGAACTGGCCTGGGGCTATCTGCAAGCGAACCGGGTGGGAAAAGTGCAGGTCGCAATTGGACGAGCAGCGGATTTCTTCGGACCAAACGTACTTAATTCCTCGCTAGGACAATACGTCTTTCCAGCAGCTCTCACAGGCCAACCAATTCTGACGCTCGGCAACCCAGATCTTCCTCACAGTTATAGCTACATGCCCGACATCGCCCGAGGGCTGGCAACGCTGGGAGAGCACCCAGAAGCATTTGGACACGATTGGCTGTTGCCAATTGCTCCCACGATCACCTCACGCGAGGTCTATCAAGTGATTGGCAAAGAAATCGGGCAAGTACCAGAAATTTTTACAGTTGCTTCAATGGATCAAGCCAAAGCAATGAAGATCTTTGATGAGACGTTCGCCAATGAATATGTTGAGCTGTTTTATCAGTACACCGAGCCACAAATCGTTGATTCCAGTGCCTTTACACGAACCTTTGGTCAGTCCGCCACCCCGCTAGATGAAGCCATCCGCGCAACAATTGAGTGGTATCGCCACTTACCCACATCCCCTAACTCAGCCAGTTAGTAATACGAATAGAAAAAGAACCTTCCTGAAGAGGTCTTCTCAGGAAGGTTCTTTTTCTATTCCTGTTTTCATTGAATTATTGGGAATATAATGAGAGTAAGCCCAGGGCAGCTTATATGATAAAACAGGCAAGAAGGATGTCTTCAGGCAGCAAGCTTGCACTTCTTGCGCGAGCGTCTGAGTAGCCCACAAAGGAGTTTAGCTTGGAAGCAAGTAACAGTCAGCGAAACAACATTTTTAATCAGAGCAGCGTGCATATTGAGCCCTGGGGGCCGGGAGATCTTCCACTTCTCAAAAAGCTGCTGGGCGATCCCGTGATGACCAAATATCTTGGTGGTCCAGAAAGTGACGAGCAGCTTCGTAGTCGTCAGGCACGCTACGAACGACTCACGGAGTCAGGCAAGGGCCGGGTGTTCAAGATTATTCATGAGGCCACAGGCGAGGCAGTTGGCTCGGTTAGTTACTGGGACAGCGAACATCATGGGGAAAATATTTATGAGATGGGGTGGTCGGTGCTTCCCGCCTTCCAGGGACAGGGTATCGCAAGCGCGGCAGTTACCCAGGCGATTGCCAGGGCCCGGTCGGAAAATAAATATCGTTTTCTACATGCCTTTCCCTCGATTGAGAATCCATCCTCAAACGCTCTTTGCCAGAAAACGGGATTCACACTCATCCAGCAATGTGAGTTCGAATATCCTAAAGGGAACATCATGCAGTGCAATGACTGGCGTATTGAGCTTGCCCCAGACAGATAGGCAATCCGCTTTGTCTTTCTGCCCATTTTCGCTCTGCCCACGTTTTTATATCCCAACAAACTGCTCCCTTGCTAGTGAAGCCTCCATCTATCACCAGCAAGGGAGCACTCTTCACCCTCAAGGGCAT
>DASSXK010000509.1:0-3772 GCA_035703945.1 Ktedonobacteraceae bacterium
AATTCGTTGGCTCCGAACAGGTGCGCTTCATGTGATGCCGTTTCCATTTCACCTTGTGCGAAGAGGCGACCCAACTGGTGAAAGAGTGCGGAAATTTGCTGGGATCTACTACCCGTGGCAACGGGACGGCCCCCGCTCTGCTGGGGGCTGCGTCGCCCACGCCCCATGCGTCGAAACAGGTTTCGTCCAAATCGGATGGCGTGCGGCAGCAACTTGGTAGCAGCTTTGGCTATAATCGGTATGAAGCGATCTGCTTCGTTCTCGAATTCGGGATAGTTGTAGTGGCTGGATTCAGGAACGTTGTAAGGATGACCTTCGTGAATCTCCCACTCGTCCTCAAACTCAGGAGAGTTGAAATGGCTGGATTCGGGAATGTTGTAGGGATGGCCTTCATGAGCCTCCCACTCATCTTCAAATTCAGGAGAATTGTAGTGACTGGATTCAGGAACATTGTAAGGATGGCCTTCATGAGCCTCCCACTCGTCCTCAGATTCGGGAGAGTTATAGTGAGTCGCTTCGAATTCCATCTCGGCTGCAATTGTGCCATTTTGTGAGGCACGTGTAGTCATACTGCTGCCCTCCTGGTACAATCTCAGATAGCCTGATGAACAGGATGTCTGAGAAGGTTATGCTGACATATAACTTCTACAGAGTGGATGTGTTCTCCCCTGCCGAACCAGGATTTTCGGCTTCAGGTGAACTACCATTGAGCAAACAGGTTGTGATGAAATTACGCAGACCGGGACCACCCTGGACATAGGCGTCGCGCCCACTGGCGATATGGCGGATATAACAGCGTTCCACCGGGCCTACTTCCTGCATACGCAAAAGAAATGTACTATTGCTTAGTTGCACCTCTGTGGAAGTATCGGTCCGTATTACCTGTAAATGGGTGGTCTCGCTCTCTGTGTTGTACCAGCATTTGACCATGACGGAGAACGTATTACTGCTCAAGCTGTTTCTCCTATCCATAGCGGGATGCAGTACAAGAACGACACGACCGTGTACTTCTTTCATACCGTGGCCTGTTGCCTTGGAAGTACTCTAGCATAGGTCGTTCTAGCGAATTTCTATATTTTTTCTAGCGATTCCCTATTTTTGTTCTATGCTGGATGATGGGATTTTTAGAATAGAATGAAAGAGGTTGAGGGTTTCTGGCATCGGCGCGACATTGAGCTCTTCAGCAAGTGCGCGTTCGCAACGCTGGTATTGCCGCAAGGCCTCGCTGCGGCGACCCGCTGCCAGGTTGATGCGCATCAGCAGCCGATATGCCACTTCGTCGCAGTGGTTTTCGTTGAGGACGGCGCTGGCCCATTTTGCGGCATCCTCGTAGCAAGCGTTTTCGAGGTAATATTCGGAAAGTGTGCCGCACATAGCCAGATATGTTTGATTAAGTTGTTCGCGTTGAATCATCGGCCAATCGACATAAAGATCTTCGGCCAGGAACGGACCTTTGTAGAGTTGACAGGCGGCTTCATAGTAGGGAACCGAGGCGTTTCTGCTCTGCTGCTGTTTGCCGGTGTGATAGAGTGCGAGAAATTCAGCAACATCGGTCTGGATGGAAACGTTAGGGGAGATCTGGTAAACGCCATTTTTGCAGAGCAGATACCCACCGCCGTTCGTAACATAGTCGCAATTGAGCGAGCGCCGTAATGCGCTGATCGCGACCTGTAGTTTGTGATGGGCCATATCCGGATCGTTGTCGGGCCAGAAGATGCTCATTAACGTATCCATCGACGCCCGGTGATTGGGTTGGGCTACAAGGTAGCGCAGAATTCCCTGTCCATTGCGGTTAGAGCAGAGTTCAAGCGTTTTATCCGCCTGTTTTACTTCGAAGCGGCCAAAGCAGGTAAAATGCAGAGGTGCGAGCGTTCCCTCACTCTGCTCTTCCGGCTTGTGGGGAACGATCTTCCCCGCTTCTATTTTACCAGAGATAGCCGGGGCGCTAATGGAGCCTGACGGAGGATCTGTTGGTTTGCTGTAAAACTGAATATTTGCCGTGGTGGTTTCAGCATTATTTTCCGTCTTCTCCTGAAGTGCTGAAAGGAGATTCGCAAGGGATGTTGTGTGCATCTGCTGTTGGGTATGAGCCTTGATAAAGCGAGCGCTGGCATGCTGAAGTGCCTGCTGCGATTGACAATATTCAACATAATCTTTGATGAACATATCTATTTTGAAGGCCAATTGCGCCATGTCGGGCAATAGTTTTTCGCGAGCCAGGGCGAAAAAGGCAATTCCTTCTGAGTAGCGCCCTTCCTGGGTACAGCTTAATCCACTCTGGAGTAATGCCAGGGTAGAAGAAGCTTCCGGCGTATTTTTGCGGGCGTCCTGCTCAGGTGAGGATGATGAGTTCATGCATTCCTCCCATAAGTCCAGATGAGTGCAAAAGATACACGTAACAGAATTGTCGTGGATGCGCTAAAGAGATAATATACGAAGTCGATGTTATAGATTGAGAAGCTGCTTATCATTGGTAGTATCTTCAGATTACCTTTTGTGGTGTTTTGATAATAGCTGTGCTTCATGTAGTATTACTGTCAATAACGCTTTAATAGAAGATTTTTTGGTGAGCATTTATGCAAAATGGAAGAAAAATGTTGTGAGGGGTGTTACTGGCTTTTATGAGTGGATTTTCTTTTTCTCCAATTGCACTTATGCTTGAGGTCGTGTAGTGTCTATTTTCAGGAATGGGATAGGTGACATATGGGGTGTAACAAATGAGATGTTTAAAGCGGGCGGATGAAGAGGAACGTTTAAGTTTCTATATGGTTAGACGTAAAGGGCTCCAAAATTCTAAATGATTTTGGGGCAATTTTTGGTAGATTGAAGAAATTCATCGTAGTGTTCTGACAAGAATAGTCGTTGAAGTAAGAATGCTTCTTCTATAAAGGTAGAAGCATTCTTACTAATTGACCTGTTTCCAACTCGTCTATGTACGTGCCTTATTGGTATAAGTGTACGGATTATCCCTTAACTCTACTTTTGCTTTCTCTGGATTCATGGCCTCATGCCAGGCTTGCTCGCCCATTTTGGTTCGAGCATATTCAACGGTTTTGGCGACGGCTTGCCTGACTTTGCTAAGATCGACGTTGAGGAGTTGATGGTTGTGCTTCACGACGTTGCCATCGATCATTACTGTATGCACATCGCCACGTCCGGCCTGAAATACAAGATGGCCGTAGGGATGGAGCAGGGGAAACATCACGGGCGATTGATCGTTCTTGATCAGGACAAGATCGGCCTGCTTGCCGGGGGTGATGCTACCGATGAAACTGTCCATTCCCAACGCTTGAGCACCACCGAGCGTTGCCCAGTTTACGACCTGTTCAGCGCGAAGGTGGCTGAGGGTGACGGTCTCGTTGCGGTTGTGGGCTTCCAGGTGCTCGCGGGAGCGGTCGGCGTTGAGGGTTGAACGCATCGCTGAGAACAGATCAGCACTCCACCAGACGCTTGTATCCATCGACAGGGAAACCGGGATGTTGTGGCGGCGGAGTTGCCATGTTGGTGGGTAGCCCTGCCCGGCGTTTTGCTCGCTCTCGGAGGAGATCGAGGTGTGTCCACCGGTGGCCGCGATGCGCTGATAGGAATCCTCGGATAGTGTGGCCGCATGAACATAGATGGTGGAAGGGGTCATAAAGCCATGCTCGTGCATCAAACGGATGCCGTTATCGTTGGTTGCGCCCCAGACACCGGCATGGGTTGTCACCGGCAGATTGAAGTCGCGTGCCACTTCGAAGGCGGCCTTTTCGGGGAAGGCTGGATCGCCGGTTAC
>DASSXK010000373.1:0-2628 GCA_035703945.1 Ktedonobacteraceae bacterium
GCACGATCTAATAGAGGAATCATCTCATCAAATCTTTTGTCCCGATATAATGCTATGGCTACACTTAGCGTGACCCGCGCTGTTGCCTCTTTCAACGCATCCATGTGTCCCAATTTTGTTAACGCTTGCTTGTACCATGCCAGGGATTTTGTATCGTCTTCATCCTGATATGCTTCTCCAAGACGCCACCAGATTGCCGCTTGCAGTTCTTGTCGGTAATCGGGAATGGGTGGGGGAAAGGCCGGGCAACGCTGTTGTGTCAGCTTTTCCAGTTGCTCTAGCCCTTTCAATTCTTCATGGGATAGGGTTCGACTATGTAAATAGATCAGGCTCTGTTCAGCCCATTTCCACCAGTCCTGATAAGGTGCTCGGACGCTCGTTTCAAAAAATGTTCCTACATTTGCTGCGTCATCATTAATATCGCGCTGGTAGATTGCGGCTGCCATCATAAACGGAAGAATCGTGCGTACCCCCTCAACGGGATCGAACCAGTACTGCTGCTCAGTCAGGTCCAGATATGCGCTAATCCACTCTTCATCTTCCAGGCGTTCCTGCAAGCTGGTATAGGATATGCGTTCTTCCAGATCCTTCAGTACCTCTTCTTGAGCGGCTTTCAATCGCTTATTGATTGCAATCACTTCGGGATCTTTGCGGTGCTCCAATAACCACTGACGGAGAAAAGAGCGGACTTCCTGGTGCAATGCAGGCTCTTCTTTTTCTGTGAATATAAAACTATAGCGACGATGCAGACGGCTTAACTCGCTGGCATAGCTTGTCTGAGCCTGCTCTGGGGTGAGGTTGAGGGCAGCAGATACCGCTGTGGGTTGATCGGCACGACGCAGCATTGCAAGTCCATAGAGCTTTGCCCGTTCTTCCTGGCTATCGCGGGCATGCAGCAGGTAGCGGCGGACCATCTGGTCAATGATTGTGCGTTTTCCTGTGACGGCTTCTGTAACGGTTTCGAGACTTTCCGTATCCAGGTACAGGCCTGCGGCGATCTTTACTGCCAAAGGCACTCCGCTGGTGACATCTAAGATGCGTTTGAGATCGCTTTCGGACAGATGAGGCAGGGTGAGGTTGTATTCTTGCCAGATCAGCGCGAAATAGTCTTTAATATCGCTCAGGGTAAATGCACCAATCCCGCCTGTATTAAAGTCAATGGAGAGGCCGCGATCGGTTGGGATAAGCTCTTTGTAACCATATTCAATCGAGATGCTGCGTTCAATCTGGCCCGGTCCTGCCCACAGGTTATCGCGCCCGGCTATCACCCAGCCCACCCGTTTGCCTGCTGAACTCATCACAACTCTTAGCAAGTGGTCGCCCTCGTCAACCTCCTCATAGGTATCAAAAAAGAAGAGCAGGGGAAAGTTCCTGGCAAAACCGTGTAGATCGCGGCCCAGGGCCAGTCCGAGACGCAGGCCTGCATCGAGGTAATCGCCAAATTTTGATCCAAGTTTATCCTGTAACTTATCCCGTAGACTCTTGATTTGATCCTGCGTTAGCTTTGCCGCTCCGTCTGTCGCCGATTTCACGATTGGGAGTTCCATGAAGACGCCGCTTCCCGGAAAATAGGTGCCTACTGCAAGCTTCACCAGCTCGATACTTATCCCACGCACCCAGCCATAGCGATCATCCTTTTGCAGGTTGTCAACGACGCCCTGGGCATCTTTGCGAGCTTTTTCGACCGCTTTGACCGTGACCTGGTATTGTCTAAAGTCCTGTGGCTGCTTGTTCAGAGAAATTGCCAGATGGCCACAAAGAGCCTGGTAGTAGTCGGTAGCATCCATTTCCTGTCCAGGAGGGGGATTGAACAGGCCGCGCTTACCTTCAATCGCAAATTCCCAGTCAATCGGTTTGCCTGCCGTGAGATGGCGATCGCTCGCTTGCGCGATGTTTGAAAAACGTCGTAGCAGGGTGCTTTTTCCGAAACCGCCACGGCCATAGAGCAAAACCAATAGCCCTTGAAGCTTGTTGTCTGGGGATGGTGCTGCCGTGACCAGCGTCTCATCTGGCTCTGAATCGGCCATCATTTGCTGCCATCGGTTGAGGTAGAATGTAAAGAGATCTATTTGCTGTTCACGACCGATGAAAATATTGCTTAGATTTTGATCTTCATTGTTAAAGCTGGATGGTGTGGGAGGCGTAGAAGCTGGCATTTCTCTAAATCCTTATGAACAAAGGGAATATGATATTTTTTCTTCCGGTTTCCATAATACCTTACTCTACGTATTTTTGCTATCTATCTGGCGATTGCGTTGATGGTTGTTTGTTGAAATGAACGTGTCAATTAGCTATTGGCTAGCAAAGGAATAGCCTTGCGGATGTAATTCATTTTTTACGAGGGAATATCCTCATAGCTGGAGCGAATTTCTTCGATCTTTCAAAAATTGCTCCCAAAACCACACCCATTTGGGAAAAAGTGGGATCTAATACTATAGAGTAAGAAGAAAGACGTTCCTTGTGCTCGCTTTTCTTCCGCAGGCCCGCAAAAACGACCTGCACCCCGGCCTTACGGACCTCTTCAAAAGATGCTGGCAGATATGGTACACTACTAGCCGTTACACCAACACACACCCGGAAAGGCTGGTACCCACGCGTGCGGATCGATTCCTTGTCCTACAGTAATGC
>DASSXK010000556.1:0-11873 GCA_035703945.1 Ktedonobacteraceae bacterium
CACGATTAGCGACCGGTGGGCCTTGCCGCGATCACTGTTACCTCCTGACGATTATGGAAAAGCTGATGAGCTCGCACCACGCCATAGTGGCTCTGTAAGGTTTTTAAGGCCGCTTTGAGCGTTTTCAGAGGATTGATCTCCTGCGTTGTATGCGGAAGCTTGAGTACGCTGATCACAAAACCTTCGGGCTTTAAACACCTGCCAGCCGGAATTAGCAATCGAGCGGCTTCACGGGCATCCATTCGCATATCGTTGGTGATAATATCGAAACGGATTTTTCTTGTCACGGCCTCTTCAAGGAAGTTTTCAGCGTAGTCCTGATAATGTTTCAGGCGTGGGTTTTGTATCAGCCTCGGGTCAAGATTGGCTGGATCAACGGCGACCACATTCATTCCAGCTTCCAGAAGCAGGCGGGACCAGCCGCCGGGGGCTGC
Source organism: Ktedonobacteraceae bacterium (assembly GCA_035703945.1). GTDB lineage: Bacteria > Chloroflexota > Ktedonobacteria > Ktedonobacterales > Ktedonobacteraceae > DASSXK01. Next base: position 435 of record DASSXK010000556.1, read on the forward strand.
ACCCAGGTCAAGCGCGAGACCGTGATCTGGAAATTCGACCTCAAAGGTCTCCAGCGCCTCCAGCAGCTTGAATTCTGCTCGACTGACCTGCTCTTCGGTCTGGGCAAAGTGGCGCATACCACCGGGCCAGGCGCTAACGTTTTCAGCTACGTCAGAGATACCAATATAGGCCTTATCTGCTGCCCCGAGGATCGAGACTACAATCTGTGGTCGCTTGATTGACTCGATTGCGCTGGTCTCTTCGGTGATCGCCTCCGCGAGCTGCTGATTCAGTTGGCCACCTGAGTAGTTGCGCTTGATTGAATTTTCCTCGCTCTGTATCAGGCGTGTCTGGACCGCAAAGCGTGTACCTCGCTCCAACATCGAAAAGGTTGGCAGATCGGCAATCGCGATTGCCAGCGTGCCGAAGTCTTTGTCGCTATTCTCCAGTTGTACGGTTGCTTGCACGGGAGCAAGATGGCGCACAAATATCGGCTTTTCCCTTGTGGCCATATGCATTAATGGCTGCACATCCGGATCTTCGCACAGGGCGATGCCGGGTGCAAGCAGCTTCTGTATTGTCAGCCGTTTGTCGAAAATTTTTAGTTCATTCACAGCCGCTTCTAGAAACTCTGGCTGTGCGGTAATAATCAATAGGTTATCTTGTGTCACAATCCCCCCACGAAACGTCCTCTCACAAACGTCCCTTTCGGATCAAACTGATTTTTGAGTCTCTGCATCAGAAAGAAATCAGAGCCAGGCAGCCCCCAGACGCTGATACGGCGTTTGAGATCGGCCGGGCAGCATTCTACAATCAGACTTCCACGTGCTTCGTGAGCGCGTTGTCGTAAAGCGATTATCGCTTCAACAAGGCGAGGTGTGGCGTCTCCCGGCCGCAGATCGATATAGAGGATACCATTGCCCGCATGGGCAATCACAGAAGCCTCAAGCTCGTGGCGGCGGCAGACCTGTTCAACAAATTGTAGGTAGGGGGCAACTTGTGATACCAGTATAGCAGCTTTGCAGGTAACTGTCCCCTGGGTATGCTCGCGAATCGCCTCCCAGAAGGCATCCTGAGCAGCGTCACCAATATCATCGCCTATCAGGACATGGTGCTTACGGGCGATCAACTCGGTCTCTTCAAGCTGGCGTTCGATCGCGGCCTGGCTGCCTTCGAAGTTGACGGCCAGGGTATAGCCATCGCTGGGGAGAGGGATGCCGAAAAAATCGTTCAAGTCGTTAGCCGCTTTTGGATCGATCAGTTCGAGTGCGCTGGGGATGAGCAGCGAATTCTGGATCTCGATGACGGAGTGCATGACATCCGTGGCATTTGTATAGGTAAGCAGCATGGTGCGTTCGGCCTGCGGGATTGGATGGAGCTTGAAATTGGCTTCGACAATAATTCCGAGTGTGCCGAGTGAGCCAATATATAATTTATTCAAATCATAGCCAGCGACGTTTTTGACTACTTTTCCGCCACTACGGGTAATTTCGCCATTGGCCTGGATAACCCGCAGGCCAATCACCAGATCACGGGCAGTGCCATAGCGCAGACGTTTGGGGCCATAAGCATTGGATGAGAGGATACCGCCGAGCGTTGCTTGATCTGCGTTGGGTGGATCGAGAGATAGCCTTTGCCCCTTCTCTGCCAGTTGTTTTTGTAAAGCTGCCAGCGTCATACCTGCCTCGATATGGCAGGTGAGATCGGGGGCCTCATGCTCCAGAAGCTGGTCCAGGTGCCGTGTATCCAGCATAACATCGAGTCGATTAGGGATGCCGCCCAGATTTATTTGAGAGCCGCCGCCTCGCGCCATAATTGTGAGATCCTGTTTGTTCACCAGAGAGACGACTTGTGCGGCTTCATTTATGGTTGTGGGATTGCTCACCATCAGAGGGAGCAGACCGTCGATGCCATAGTTGCGTAGCTCGTCTGCATCATTGATGATGGAGACAGCGGGCAGAAATTCCTGGAATGTATGTGTGAGTGTCTCAATCTCGCCCATTGATGTCCTCTATCCTTTAATATGTCTTATCCTGAATTTCAGGTGCACGAGATCAGATATATTCAGAACTGGTGCACATTCGTCTATTTAGCGTTATCCAGTTGTTTCACATCGGCACATCTGCCCGGTATAGGAAAGAGTTTGCCTGGATTGAACAACTGTTGTGGGTTCCAGGCCTCGCGGACCTGTTGCATTGTTTTTAAATCAATTTCGTTGAAAATCAGGGCCATCTCTTCTTGCTTTTCGATGCCCACGCCGTGCTCACCTGTAATCGAGCCTCCAACCTCAGCGCAGACCGCCAGGATGTCGTGTCCGGCCTGGCGAACGCGCGCTACCTCGCCGGGATGTTGGGAATCAAACAGGATCAAAGGATGCAGGTTGCCGTCTCCCGCGTGGAAGACATTGCCGATACGCAGGTCATATTGCTCCCCGATCTCGGCGATCCGGCGCAGGACATAGGGCAGGCGCGTGCGGGGCACGACACCATCCTGAACATAAAATTCAGGGCTGATACGACCAATTGCTCCAAAGGCATTCTTGCGACCTGCCCAGAGTAATTGGCGTTCGGTCTCGTTTGCTGCGATACGTACAGTCCGGGCATGGTTCTTCCTGGAAATCTGCACGATCTGCTCTACTTGCACCTGGACATCCTCTTTCAGACCCTCGGCCTCCATCAGCAGGACCGCCGCCGCATCCAGGGGATAACCAGCATGCATATCGGCCTCGACAGCCTGAAGCAGCAGTTGATCCATCATCTCGATCGCGGAGGGAATAATCCCGCCAGCAATGATTTCAGAGACGGCGTTAGAGGCGTCGTCCATTGAGTCAAAGACAGCTACCAGGGTTTTTACCGCTTCTGAAATCGGCACGATCCGCACAATGATTTTGGTGACGATACAGAGTGTGCCTTCAGAGCCGATCACAAGGCCAGTCAGGTCATAGCCAGGATGATCCTGCACGGCCCCTCCAACCTCCACAATGGTGCCATCAGGGGTGACAAGTTCCAGTCCCAGCGTATGATTTGTTGTGACTCCATAGATAAGCGTATGGGGACCGCCAGCATTCTCTCCGACATTCCCACCGATGGTACAGGAGCGCTGACTGCTGGGGTCCGGCACATAGTAGAACCCGTGAGGAGTCAGGGCATTACTCAGATGCAAATTAACGAGTCCAGGCTGGATCACTGCGAAGTGATTCTCATAATCGACTTCGAGGATACGATTCATACGTGTAAAGACAACGATAATGCCACCATAGACTGGGATGGCACCACCACTCAAGCCGGTGCCTGCGCCACGTGGCACAACTGGAACCTGATTGCCGCGGGCGATTTTGACGATTTCAGAAACTTCGTTGGCGTTGGCCGGGATGACGACAATATCGGGTGTGCTGCGGTCGATCGAGGCATCGTATTCATAGAGCATCAGGTCATAAGGATGATGAAGAACATATTTCTCTCCAATTGCTTGCGATAGAGCCTGCACAACTTTCGTTTTTTTTGCGGCTGAAAGACGCTCATACAGGGGCTTGGTTTCATTTGGAGGTAGTTCAGTAATGCTCATAGGGCCTCCTGAAAGACTTGCAGACCAGGATATCTTCTCTGGTGAGTGCTGTTTATTAGCAGGCGATATTCCTTATGCTGCCAGGTAGCCGCTTATCCGTAACTGGTGAGGAATAGCTCACACAGCCCGGATTTGTTGCTTCGCTGGCTTGCTCTGTGAACTTACGTGATGCAATGTTTCTCTTCCTATAAATCATACCACGTAATCAAAAGGCTGAGAAGTTGCTTCAGTGGAGTCTTGCATGGCTCTACCATAGATGGGAGCTTTCTGCATTTAACATAAAATCCTGAAATAGGTCTGTTTTAAGTCGCCATACCAGATTGATTGGTAAGGTGCGTACTGATAATAGATTTTACTTCCTTCCTGATAATAGTCCCCAGGAGTGTATGTCTGGGGAGCGTCCATTTAAAGGGCAACTACTTCTTTCACGTTAGCGAGAGGGCAAATAGTTGCAGGAAGGTTACATCTGAGCTTTTTTTGCTGATGTGAACAGTAGTAGGATTTTAGAGAATATTAAAGCACTTTGCGCACCAATAGAGCGCGCCACCCAAAGATATCAATAGAAGTGTCAATCTAAGCTTACGAGGAAGATCGCCCGCTGGTGGGCTGCTCCTGGCGCCGGGCGTGGGTGTTGCTTGAACTTTTGTGACTGGATTGGATGAAATCGAAGGGGTTGATGGATAATGAATCTGGCTCCAGGGAACCTGCATCTTTCCAATCGTCCCCTGACTGCTTGTTGGTTTGGTTGGGTCAGGAGAAGGGGTAGGCGACTTTTTGTGTCCAGGGGAAGGCGTCGCAGTCTTGTGTGGAGTTGGCGTTGGAGTTGGAGATGGGGTAGGGGTAGGCGATGGTGGAGCAGTGATATTGCTGCTACCGATCGTTGGAGCATCGTTGACTTGCCAGTTGCCTGCTCCATCGATGGTTCTGGCGTAGGAGTTGTCAGCCGCTTGACTGAATGAGAGCGTTGGAATGGTTACTTGATCTGCCAGGGTGTTATTTATATAAAGCTGGATCTTTAGCAGTGGAATGGAGCCGCCGTTGATCATCTTATTAACAAATGGGAATAGAACGAAGAAGCCTCTGGCAGGAATAATATTTCCAATCGAAAAACGATTGATTTGTGGATCGGAGTTTATCAGAAAATAGTTGCCAGCGCCGTAGAGATTGGCTGCGGTGGAACTTTGGTTATAGAGTTCAATCCAGATACTCGATGTAAGGTCAGGTGAGTTACAGTTCCACTGTGAATGTGGATTGGGCAGAACTTCATTTAATCTGATTGCTTGTGAGATTGGGGGCGAGGGATTGGGAGTGGGGATGGTAGGGGGGGTATAACACGGATGGGCAGGCATGAGGAGGGGGGAATAGGACGCAGGACTGCTGACAGAAGTTACTTGTGTAGCATTGACAAGTAGAAGGAGCCATCCTACTACAAGCACTGCTGCCAGAAATCGCACGAAACCTCCTCAGAACGAACCCATCAACATTACCACCTGTACTTTACCGAGGTCGGTATAAAACTAATAATTCCTGAAGAATCGCCGACTATTGAAAGACACTTTGTAACGGCGCTTTCGCGCCTAACAATCAGGCAGGTCTAGAAGCTTCCCGAGTGGGTAGTTACCAGCGACCGTTCTGTATGCCTTTCATTCGCTTTCAATCAATAAATTGAATGGCTAAGCTACTGATAGAGATACTCAAAAGGTATTCTACGTTTGCGAGGGAAGCGTGTATCTAATGCTCGTCGGGCTAAACCGACACTACTTTCGCCGATAGCAAAAGCGATGATAGAGCCAACGATAATACCGCAGACGCCTCCGAATGCGATTCCTTCAAGGAACAAACGATTGCGAAAAAATGTCATCGTCGATCACCTTTTCTAATAAAAAATTTATTGCAGGTAAACCACCGTCTTTGCATCACTCCACAAGCGTTCCAAACGGTAGTAATCCCGTTCTTTCTGCCCGAAGATATGAACGAATACGCCGCCCAGGTCTAACAAAAGCCAGCCTGATTCAGCCTCGCCCTCGCGATTTATGACGTTCGCACCCTGTTTCCTTAATTGATCATCAATGGCATCGGCTATAGCCGAGATCTGACGATAATTACTGGCGCTACAGATCACAAAGTAATCGGCAATCGTCGTCATATCTTGGATATCGAGTAATATGATATCCGAAGCTTTTTTGTCAGATGCGGCGTCCACCGCTGCCTTTGCTAACTGTGCCGGATCTGTCAGAACTCCCTCCACAAGTGCTCCCTACTATTGGTCTAGTTCTTTATCTATCCTGAGCAGGATAAAAAGAGAATATCCTGCTGAATATATACTGTTTGTATCCGCATTATAGCATGCCCAGGCAAGTTTTGTTAAGAGTTATAGGCCTAAAATGTCACTATTTCCTCACAAATGTTATGTTGATGGGCTTTCAGTCCCATTATCTGCTCCTTATCGTTTGTGTAAGGCCAAGCCACTCGTCTCGGGTTGTATGATGCATAACCTGTTCGTTGCGTAGAATTTCGCTGCGTAGTTCGCCCAGCGTGCCCCAGCCTTCAGCCTCCACATCGTATTTGTGGATCGTCTCCTCGTTGCGTTGGTTGACCCAGACAAAGGTATCATCAGAAAGATCCCGATAACGTTCAATCACCGAACGGAGGATTTCACGCGCTACATCCTCGACAAAGCGTGGGTTGGCATGGGCTTTATTCACGATATACAGCTCGTCGGGCCGTTTAAGCAGGGCGTAATTTTCCGAGCTCATCGCGTTTTCCGCGATTGCAACCAGATCGCTGGCATCCAGAATCTGATCTGAGCCGATCAACAAGGTGGCGCGACCCCGCTGATTATGCGTTGCCAGAGGAGTCAGGCTGAGCATTTTCTCAATCGCATTCTCCTCGAAGCCCTCTTCCTGAAGGCGGACGCGTGCAAACGAGTGAATCATATCCTGGGCACAGGGACAGGCCACCATACCTTCAACCTCGACCCCGATCAAGCGTTTGCAACTATCTGTGGTCGCGACAGCCTGGGCGACCAGTCCATAGACCTCCTGCGTGCGGCGGCCGGACATTGGCGTCCATTTCTGAAGCGGGAAGGCCGTTCGGACAGAAACCTCGGCGCGGTAGACCTTTTGCTTTTCGACAATCTTCTTTGCCAGATGCTCCGCCACCATTTCAATTTTTGGCCAGGCGCTTTCGCCGATTGTTTGCATTACTTCATCTAAGGCATCGCTGAAGCGTGACATATGCATGCCGGCCTTGGTTGCGTTGAGATCGGCATACAGATCAAAGGTGGCATTAAACCATTGCTGATGACCTTCCTCGCCGATCAAGATTGCCTTATGGATACCAACAACGCCTGCGCGTCCCAGGCTCACATGGACAGTCGGAGGGCCGCTTTGAATATCTCGATCAAGTGAAATGCGTAGATTTTCTGCCATCTTCTTCACACCATCCTGAGGCTGTGAAGCCAGCAGATCACTGATAGCTTTATTAGTTTTTGGATCGACCAGGTCTGGTGCAATCTCCGCCAGGGGAGCCAGCACAAAAGCGCGTTCCGTCAGTCGGGGATGCGGGACGGTCAGCTCTTCATCCTCAATTTTTATATCGTCAAAAAAGAGTATGTCTATATCAATCGGACGAGGGCCATTGCGAAAGGTTGGTTGACGTCCGATGAATATTTCCACATCTTTGGCATATTTCAACAGATCGTAGGCTGAGAGTCTGGTTTTGCCAGCGCAGGCAATGTTAAAGAAGCGTGGTTGATCAAGGTAGCCGACAGGTTCAGTCTCATAAATGGACGAGACCGTATCGATCTCCATGACTTCACGCAGGCGCTGCAATGCTGCTGAAAGATTGCTGCGGCGATCTCCTAAATTTGAACCCAGGGCTAAATAGACGGTGTGGGTGTTGGGAACAGTATTGTCGCTGTGTGAGTACACAGATGAAACGGTCGTATCGATACTCATGTGAATGTAACCTCTCTAAACATCGTTGTATTAACTCTCAATATGATAACACCAGCCGAGTTAAATTTGTTTCAGGCGCTACTCAGTTAACAATATTGCCGGACATCTGGTCTATTTGAGGTGGTAGATTGACATAAAATATGTGTTCATTGAGAGCGCGGTCTTCTTTTTCAAAGGATCTTGTAGAGAGGATGAATCAGAGGCAGGTTGCTTTGTAAGAAGAGGCTGGTCTAGATGTCGTTAGTGTACATCGTAGACCAGCATATTGCTGAAGATAGCTTCCGTATCGCCGGAGGTGTCCCCGCCCACAAAGAAGCCCAGGAAGCCGGTACTATAGCTACTATCCGAGAAATCGTTGATATATTTGCCATTGATATAAAAACTGAGTTGTTGATCTTTTGCGTCGATAAAGAACGTATTTGTTTGACCATAGCCGGTCGCGATTGCATTAGAGTACGTCCAATCGATCAGCGTAAACCAGCTTTGTGGATTATTGCTGAAGGCCCGGATAAAGCGATACTGCCCCTTGCTGTTTAGTTGTAGGGCATAGAAGGAATCCGTAGCTGGATTCAGGCGAAAGGCCAGCCCATCGATATCGCCGCGCAGAAGTTTGGCCTGGGCCAGCACTTTGAAATTAGAGAATTGTTGCTGGTTGGAGTAACACCAGGCGGCTGTATATTGATTCAAGATCTGGACATGGTAGCCTTCGGGCGAGAAAAAGCATTGTTGTCCATCGTTAATCCATCCTCCGCCGTCACTTTTCAGATCAAAGGCATAGAGGAGATGACCCGTATCCAGGCCATTTGTCATGCCAGCGGGAACCAGGGTCCGGGCTTGAGCGGCCATCGTTGCTTGCAAGGCGGCGGTGGCTTGCGCCTGCGCCGTGGCAGTTACGTTAACTGTGTTTTTCTTATAGTCTTGACGGATTTGATGGCTTGAGGTAGCGGGTTTGTCCAGCCAGAGATGGCTGATTGGAATAGCCATAACCAGCACCAGAACGCAGGCCAATGCAATCAGGATAGCGCGGATGGACCTGAGGCGCAAGGGGCGATTGGCCTGAGTGGACCAGGGTAACATATCTGTTTCGGGTGGAGGGCTACCGGGCTCGTTCCGAAGCGGAAAAAGCGGTGGGGACGAATCAATGTGTAAGGGTAGTCGATCCGACTCCTCAATCAATACGGTGGTGATTGGTGCCTGTTCCCTGGTAGGACTTTCCTTGCCTGGCATAGTCTCAGCATCGGATATCAGCAGGCCGGTAGCCGCTTCGGCCTCTTCCTGGCGCAAGGCTTGCCAGTAGGCTGTGGCAAGCGCCAGGGCATCCTGGTAGCGATCATTGGGATCTTTCTCAAGGGCCTTCAAGATTACCTGCTCAACGCTTTCAGGAATCGAACTATTGAATTCGCGGGGAGATGGTGGCTCGGATTGGATATGTTTTAGAGAGATCGCAACCGGAGATTCAGCGATAAAGGGGATACGCCCGGTTAACATCTGATATAAAATGACCCCCAGCGAGTAGATGTCGCTGCGATAATCGTGGAAGCCATTGGATTGTTCCGGGGCCATATATTCGGGCGTGCCGATCATGGCTCCCGCACTGGTCAAGGCCTCGGCCCCCTGCATGGCCTTGGCCAGTCCGAAATCGACGAGATAGGCGTAGCCATCGGGACGCAGCAAAATGTTTGATGGTTTTACATCGCGGTGTACAACGCCATGATCATGAGCATATTGCAAGGCCGAAGCGATCTGATCAAGGAAGCTTGCGGCCTCCTCTAACGTCAAGAACTTTCGTTTGACCAGGTAGTCGCGCAGAGTCCCACCCTCGACATAAGGCATGACAAGGTAGTACCAGGGACTTTGCTCTCCATAATCATACACAGGAAGGATATGGTCGTGTGAAAGCATCCCGACGGCGAGTGCCTCGCGTTCAAAACGCCGAATAAAAGGTTCATCTCGTCCATAGAGTACCTTGACAGCTACCATTCGTCGAACACGACGATCATGCGCCAGATAGACCTCTGCCATCCCCCCTTGAGCCAGGCGGCGGCGCAACTCGTAACGCCCAAGGGTTAGTCCTTCGATCCCTTTCATGCAGCTCCTACCAGTATCCCATTGAGTATATTTGATGAATATAAGTGCGTTTTGTGGCAGGGAGGTGGCCAATCTATTTTTGAAAATTTGGACCGTGTAAATCCCTGCAAATGTCTGAATGGAATAGTTCGTGGAAACTGTGGAGATCGTCAGGAATGAAAATTTACGCTTGCTCGCTCATCTTCCACATTTCCCCAGAAACTTCCAAGGCGTAAATTCATGTACAGGACTATCATAACATACCTAAAGGTGACAGGCAAAAGGTTAAGCATTATATGAATCGATTGTCAGTAAAAAAACTAGCGCCCAACGTAGCTTATAGGCTACTATCGGGCGCTAGTTTCAGATGAATTGGTTTAACGTACGGTCCAGTATCGTTCCAGGTGAACGGTTTCGATCGGGCGTAGACGATGGGCATAGTTTTCCATCGACTTAAACATCTCGGCCTTGCTGCCAAAGAGGTTATTGACCTGCGATGAGTAGAGAGCCGAAGCCTCCTGGCGCAGAGGAAGCATCTCGGAAACCTCAACCAGGGCGGGCTCCATATTGTCACCCAGCTCTTTTAAGCGATTTTCCAGCTCATTGCCCTCAAGGACATAGGGGAAATCTTCGTAGAATTTCACATCGGCCCCGGCCTGAACCAGGCGATCAGCCACGGAAGAGATGATTTGGTGATCGACGTGGCGACCAATGCCCAAAGGAGCATACCAGACAGTGTCTGGCAGGCGATGGTGGAGCTCCACGAGGGTCTGGGCAAGCTGCTTATCCAGTTCGAAATCTCCCCGATGGACTGAGCCGCCGATCAGTTCCTCGCGGCTATTATAGTAGGTTGGTGTGCCACGGTAGATGGCATCCAGATAGTCAAGCCAGAGGTAATCCGCGCTGAGAGAGGCTGCGGCCAACGCATCTTCCTGACGTCGGGTGGTAACGGCTTTGGCGATGTCGCGGTCAAAACCCACTTCGCGATGAACTTCCAGCGCGTAAGGGCTGATCTCCTGTGACGTTGTAGGCAAGCCACCAAAAACGGTCAAGATTAACGGTCGAACACCTGCGCTGACCTGAACGCCCATTGTTCCTCCGCAGGCAAAAATCGCATCATCAAAATGCGGCGAGAGGAAAATATGTCGATGACGTGGTGTTATATCATTAAGATTCTCGAGTTGCAACGCTGCGCTCCTCCATGCAAATTAGTCGTAAAATAGTAGCCTCAGTATACACGACGAAGCTACAGAACGGAACAATATGAAAATTTAAGTAAAAAATTTCCGTTAATAAGTTCTCTATCGTACTTTATCACAACAAGGGAATGCCTGACCAGCACTATGACTGCGAGCACTCTCAACATTCGCCCGAATGCCTGGCTCAACAGAAATGGTGCTTGTTCAGTTGTATTGTCTTGTCCCTCATTGTCTTATTGCTTAAGGAAGCCGGACGCCTGCCTCGGTCAGGCTGATCAAACCATCCTTTGCCAGTCCTTTAAGCAGCTTTTGTAGCCAGGGAAGATCGGCTTCCTCCTGATAATCTGGCTTGAGTACAGGACCAAGCTCCGCCAGGCTCAGGCGTTGCTCGTTGTCCAGGGTCCGCAAACGATCGATTACACGTCCTCTAAAATAGCGATTCGATTGCATGAAAGGTTGCGTCTGGTAGTTACTTTTCTTTTCCGCTACCTTGCGCAGTTGTCGTAGCACGCTCCCGGTTGGGAAGAGGCTGTGTTGGGCCAGTTCTTCATATGCCAGACAGGCTTCCTGAATGGGACAGCGTGTACACTGAGGATTATTGCTTGTGCAGATCGTTGCTCCCAGGTCCATCAAAGCCTGATTCCAGTTATAGGCTTCATCGTACGGGAGG
>DASSXK010000580.1:0-5147 GCA_035703945.1 Ktedonobacteraceae bacterium
CCTCTGACCGTTTCAGAATTTATTGATAAAAAGAGTGAGGGCAGCGCTGGACTTCCAGCACGACCTGTCTTATTAACTTTTGATGATGGCTTTGCAGATTTCTACGAAGGCGCTTTGCCCGCCCTGCGAAAGTATGATTTCAAGGCAACACTGTATATCGTCACAAAATATATTGGTGACACTGGTCGCTGGTTAGTGCGCGAGGGCGAGGGTAATCGCCCAATGTTGAACTGGGAGCAGGTGCTAGAGATCAATGCGGCCGGGATCGAGTGTGGGGGTCATACCCATACCCATCCGCAGCTTGATACCATTCCACATGCTCGGGTGCGTGAAGAAGTCTCGCTGTGCAAGCAAATTTTAGAGGATAAGTTGAATCAGGAGGTGCGCAGTTTTGCCTATCCTTTTGGCTATCATACTGCGGCAATCAAGGAGATTGTGCGTGAGTCCGGGTATAGCTCGGCCTGCGCGGTCAGATATGAAATGAGCCTGGAAGATACCGATCAGTTCGCGCTGACACGTTTGCGGGCTGATCCTTCGACCAGCGTGGCAAGACTGGAAGCTTTATTGACCAGCGACACTCCATCGTTGTTTGTTGAAGCGTATAAACGCGCTCGTGTTCCATTGTGGCGGCTGGCAAGGCGTTGCTCCGCACCCGTTACGAAGCGCATCGCCGTTTAGTTGAATTGCAATATTGATGATCGTGGATGTAGTGTGTATAGTTGAGAGAGCCGGAAAGAAGTTCTCAGGTTCAGTGAAGAATCTCTCTCTCTGAACCTGAGCGTATGAGATGCAGGGGCAATACGCATCAAGAAAATGGATGGAGCAATGCAGCAAACACTTCCAAGTTCAGCACAAGCGGAGGCATTGAAGGTTGTAGAAACAATCTATTCGCCAATGCGTATCCTGGAAATTGAATTGAATGAGTGCTTGCCCTCTCTTCTTAGCGTAGACGTGAAGACGGGTAATCGTTATAACCGGGCGATGTGTTTGATGCGTTTGCATCGACAGCCGCTAGGATTTATAGAGCTGCCGTTGTCTGGCGATGAAACACCTCCCGCGAGCTATATTCAATCTATCTGGGATGCTCTGGGTGGACAGATCAATGCGCACCTGCTCCGCGACAACCTGCCGCCGGTGACCAGTCTGGAGGCCAGTGGAATACCCACGCCAGACCAACCAGCTTGCCGCGAAGAGCGTGAACGTTTTCTAGCGGATGCTCCCTTTGTCAGTGTGATTGTTCCCACACACAACCGTCCAGACCGTGCAATTCAGTGCCTTAAAACGCTGCTGGCACTGGATTATCCTCGCTATGAGATTATCATGGTCGATAACGCTCCCCGCAATTCGGAGACGGCTGACCTGATTGCTCAGACCTATCAGCATGAGGAGCGTGTTCGCTATATTCGCGAAGATCGAATAGGCGCTTCGCATGCCCGCAATAGCGGCGTGGTTGCTGCGCGAGGAGAGATCCTGGCCTTTGCCGACGATGATATCGTTGTCGACCGGGACTGGCTGCTTGAGCTGGCTTACGCCTTCAAGGCTACTTCTGATGTTGCCTGTGTTACCGGCCTGTTGCTTCCGTTGGAACTTGAGACCGCGCCTCAGTTCTGGATTGAAGAATTTGGTGGCTTTAGTAAGGGCTTTAATCAGAAGATCTTTGACCTGAGAGAATATCACCCCGGAACGCCTCTGCATCCCTTCGCTGCTGGACAATTTGGTACAGGAGCGAATATGGCTTTTACGACTGATTTTATGCGTGAGGCGGGAGGCTTCGATATTGCGCTTGGACCGGGAAAAATCGCCAGAGGTGGAGAGGATCTGACCCTCTTTTTCCAGGCGGTCATTCGAGGTCATCGGCTGGTGTATCAACCATCGGCGATCTCATATCATCCCCACCATCGTGAGTATGCCGCCTTGAGAGAGCAGATCTATAGCTATGGAATCGGCCTGGCGGCTTATCTGATGAGGAATATCGTAACGCATCCGCGCCTGTTGCTGGATTTTGCCTTGAAAGTTCCTTATGGCCTGTATTTTACGTTGAATGATCGCTCTTCGAAGAATAGCAAGAAATCACTTCATTATCCAAAGGAGTTGACTCGGCTTGAACAGAAGGGGCTGTTATATGGACCACTGGCCTACTTACGTAGCCGGTGGAATGTGCGCCAGATGCGCAACGCGTCTGCTTCGGGCAGATAACAGAATGCTGGAGAAGGGAAACTAAATTTTGGAAAAGGTGCTTCAACTGATCAAGACCAACCTTGTCACATTGCTCAATGCTGGCTCGCTTGTGGGAACGACACTTGTGACGTCGGTGTTGGGCTTTGCGTACTGGCTGTTTGCCGCGCGTCTGTTTACTCCACAAGCGGTGGGTCTTGCCTCAGCGATGATCGATGCGATGTTACTACTGGGAACTTTTGGCGTGGTCGGCCTGGGAACGCTGCTGACTGGCGAGTTGCCCCGGCAGCCACAGAAAGCAGGTTCCTTGATTAGTGTCGCACTGATCGTTGTGGGGGTGGTCGGGATCGTGCTGGGGGCGCTTTTTGCCGGGACCTCTTCATTCCTTTCAAAAGACTTTCGGCCACTTAGTTCGGATGGTCTGAACATTCTGATTTTCGCGCTGGGTGTTGGCTTGACTACGATCACACTGGTGCTAGATCAGGCCTTAATGGGGCTACTGCGGGGAGGATTGCAGCTCTGGCGAAATACCCTGTTTGCGGCTGTGAAACTGATTGTACTGGTTGCGGCGGGCTTCTTATTGGCACGCAGCACAGGGATGAATATTTATGCAAGTTGGCTGATTGGGAATGCCGTCTCGTTGGTGGGGTTGATTGTGTTTATCCCTTTTCGGAAAAAGGGCATCGGCGTTGTTTTACCTGAATGGGGTTTGCTGCGAAAACTAAGTGTAGCTGCTTTAGAACATCATTTGATCAATATTATTCTGCTGGCACCACCGCTGGTTTTGCCACTTCTGGTGACGGTGATGATTTCCGCTACGGCCAATGCCTGGTTCTATGTTTCTTTTATGCTCGCAAATTTTGTATTTACTTTGACCTATGCGCTTTCAACCGTGCTTTATGCCGAAGGAGCCGGGAAGCCCTCGATACTGGCGCGTAAAGCTCGCCTGACGCTGGGGGTTGCCTTTGCTTCGAGCATCGCAGCGAATATTGTCTTTCAATTTGGAGCAAAGCTAATTCTAGGGATCTTTTCGCATGTCTACGCGGATCAGGCTGCGGTAAGTCTACGAATTTTGTGCCTGGCAGTCTTCCCGCTGATTATTGTCAGTCATTATATCACGATCCAACGCATTCATAATCGTATTATTCAATCTATTCTCCCAATTACGGTTGGTACAATTATTGAACTCCTGGGGGCTGCTATCGGGGCTCATTGGGGTGGTTTATCAGGTTTAAGTAGTGGTTGGATTATCGGATTATCAATTGAAGCTCTTTTTATGTCCCCCACAGTCTATAAAGCTATTCGGCATGTGGATCGGGAGCCTGAGACTTCAGAATCGAGAATTGTTGATATTTCAACGCCAGTGTAACGAATTGAAAACGGTCTATTTTTCTTTCTATAAACGATATTATATATGATGCACTATCCCGGGTCCGGATATATGAGAGGTAGATATAGTATGCGCATCTTGATGCTTGCACAGTTCTATCCGCCGTTTGTTGGGGGAGAAGAACTTCATGTACGCAATCTGAGTATTGAGCTGGTAGCACGGGGACATGATGTTGCCGTGGCTACACTCTGGCAAGAAGGACTTGCGGAATTCGAGCAACAGGATGGGGTGCGAATCTATCGAATTCGCGGCTCGATGCAGCGCCTGAGTGGCCTTTTTCAAGAGAAAGAGAAGCGTAACGCCCCACCATTTCCCGATCCAGAGGTGCTGCTGGCCTTACGCAAGCTTGTCCTTCAGGAGCGGCCGGAGATTGTGCACGCTCATAACTGGCTGCTTCACTCATTTACTCCCCTGAAAGCCTGGAGCAAGGCCAAACTGGTCGTCACGCTGCATGATTGCAGTTTTGTCTGTGCGACGCAGCAATTCCTGAGGCGTGGAGATCTGTGTAGTGGACCTGGAATGCTGAAATGCCTGGATTGTGTGGTTGATAATTATGGTCTATTGAAAGGTCTTCCAATAGCGGCCTCTCTGCGAGCCTCAAGCCTGCTGGAACGCCAGGTTGTTGATAGATTCTTGCCGGTAAGCAAGGCGATTGCTGACTCAAATCAACTGGCCGAGCGCGGGGCCAGCTATCAGATTATCCCGAACTTTATTCCAGATGATATTTCTCTGCGAACGGATGAAACCAGTCCCTTGCTGGAGCAGTTACCGGCCGGGGATTTTTTGCTCTTCGTCGGAAGCGTGGGACGCGACAAAGGGGTCGAGGTGCTCTTGAAAGCTTATGCCGCACTGCATACGTCCGTTCCGCTTGTGCTGATTGGCCAGAAGGAAACGGGCTTTGATCCGCTGATTCCGCCCAATGTGTTTTTGCTTGATCGCTGGCCGCATGCTGCCGTAATGAGTGCCTGGAAACGTGCCACAATTGCGCTGATGCCTTCCATTTGTTTAGAGGCCTGTCCCACCGTAACGATGGAGGCGATGGCAATGGGGAAAGCGGTTGTGGCTTCGTGCATCGGTGGCCTGACGGATATTGTAGTGGAGGGTGAAACGGGACTGCTAACGCCTGTTGCGGATGAGCACGCCCTGGGAGCTGCTATTCAACGCTTGCTGGATAATCCGATTGAGCGTGAACGCATGGGACAACAGGCGAAACAGCGGGTGCAGATGTTTCAGGCCGAGGCAGTTGTGCCTTTGATTGAACATGTGTATGAGGAGTTAATGGGATCGTCCATGATAGGAACGTTTGAAGAGGCTGCTACCTCGGGTCCTCTTGTTGCAACACCGACGACGTTGCTTTGAGTTTAGAGAGATAGCACCTGCTGAATGAAAACAAAACGAAGAACTGCCCCCGAGGGAGATGTGAGTATGCGATCTTGCCCATCTTGTGAATTCAGCTTACCTGACAACGCAACATATTGCGTTGCGTGTGGTCATGCCCTGGACAAGCTGAAGGATGAAAGCCAGACTACTCCTCCCTCTAAAGACTCTCCCGATGATGCAATTATGCTCAAGATAGAGGGGA
>DASSXK010000654.1:0-5709 GCA_035703945.1 Ktedonobacteraceae bacterium
TAAAAGATCCTATTGATGAGGTGCCGAAGCGATTTTCAGCGATAACTTGACAAGCAACTGCGCCAAAGTTTACAATTTGATATGTCTATATGGAGATATCAATTGTTGGTTTTCCGTTGTAACTGACCGCATTTCTCAAAACCTGCTGACCAATCGAAGGATCAGCGTAAGGAGCAATGCCCGATGACTACCATCGCACCACAGAGCGAAGAAGCTCTGTTACAGCGTATTCGTAAGCAGCAGCTTGTAGAGTCAATCGACCATATGAGCCCTGTCTACCTTGAAGGTATCAAGCGTATCCTGACTGTTTCGGCCGATACTGAACTGATCAGCGCTCCGGCTTACTATAATGCCGCTATTCATGCACCATCCTTGAATGCTTTTGGCTCGGCCATGTCAATTATTCAAGATGAGCTGGGACATGCCCACATCGCCTACCGGTTGATGCGAGACCTCGGCGTCAACACGGAAGAGCTTATTTTTGAACGTGACCCCCAGAAATTCAAATATCCCTACGCCTTTGATGTGCCGCTGGATAGCTGGTATGAGCTGGTTGTGGCGAATGCCTTCTACGACCGGGCGGGCTATACACTGCTGGGAGATATTTATCGCAGCACGACGTTTGGTCCCTGGAAGCGAGCACTGGTGAAGGTTGACAAGGAAGAGACCTTCCATCTGCGCCACGGCGAGCAGTGGATGCGCAAGCTGAACCAGGACAATGCCGGCCATGAAATGCTGCAAAAGGCTGTGGACTGGATGTTTATGCTGACGGTTGAGTGGTTTGGACTGCCCGATGATCTGAAGAAGCACGGCGAGCAACTGGAGTACGGCTTCAAAGGTCATAGTAACGACGAGCTACGTCAGATCTGGATGTCCACCGCCGTTCCCCTGTGCAATGAGCTTCAGTTGAAGATTCCCGCTCATTATGATGAAGAACAGAAGCTTTACGTCATCGACTGCGCCTTCCCGGCCCACTTTGATGCCGTCGCGAAACACTGGTTGCTTGAGGATGGCCCTTGCACGTGGGATGATGTCATGAAGCGTTGGAAAGCGCGCGGCCCGAAGAACGCTGAATTTGTTGGTCGCATTCAACGTGGCAAGCGCGAGATGCTCAAGTTGTTGGAGCAAGAGGCCTAGCTTCATGTATACGACCTACCCATCTTTGCAGACCCACGCCCCTGACGACGCAACGTGTCCCGCGCTCTGGGACGCCCTGCGCGACGTCACTGACCCCGAAATCCCGATCAGCGTCGTGGATATGGGTTTGATTGTTGATCTTTGTCAGCAGGCAGGCGTTGTTTCACTCAAGTTGACCTTTACTGCGATGGGTTGTCCCGCCACCGAGTTTATTATTGATGATATTCGTGAGCGTCTTTTAAAAGAGCCGGGCGTCGAGGACGTGCAGATTGAAGTGGTCTGGGACCCCGTCTGGACCAAGGCCCGCCTGAGTGAAGATGGCCTGGATATTATGCGCGACTGGGGTATATCAGCATGAACGAGATGATCGAAAATCCAACCAAAAAGCCACCCAGGCGTGAGCAGTTGGACGAACATACTGTCTGGCATGTCTATGCACGCCAGAAATATGAGGAGCCGCTGCACGAAGTCGGCAATGTTGTGGCCGATGACATTGAACTGGCCAAAGTCTACGCCTGTAGCATCTTCGACGAATTTAGCTGGGTGGAAATGGTGCTGATACCACGTAGCAGCATCGTTACCGTGATTTCAAACTGATTGATGAGCATGAGAAGAAAAATAGTTTCCGCGCTTGTGCAGAAGCAAAGGGAGAGGCACTTGTATGGCTAGTACCAGCACGCGTATCGACCACGCGGCGCTCTTTGCAGTTCTATCCTCGCTTGCTGATAACAAGCAGGCGGTGGGACGAAGATATGCTTTCTGGTGCAATGGAGCACCGACCCTGGAAGCGGCGGTTGCTGCGGCCGCGATGACGCAGGATGAGCTGGGCCATGCCCGCACGCTGTATCCTTTACTGGATAATTTCGCGCAGGCTGAAGCCGATCTGGCCCAGGTTGAGCCGGAGACGCGCACCCTGCACTATCATTTACGCTTCCTTGATCAAGAATTTCAGGGCTGGACAGACTTTGTCGCAACCAATTTCCTGGCCGACATCGCCTTCACAACCTTTCTGGAGGCGGCCCAGAACTCCAGTTATGAGCCGCTACGTTTGCGCTCGCGCAAGATGATTCAGGAGGAGCGCCTGCATGCTCTGCACGCCGAGGGTTGGGTTCGACGCCTGGCCGAGGCTGGTGGGGCAGTTAGAGCTGCTTTGCTGGCTTCCTTGACTCGTCTCTGGGACGAGACCCTCTGCTGGTTTGGTCCTGACGACGAGCCGATGATGAATCGTCTGGCAAGCGAGGGTATACTGAATGCGACTCCGGATGTGCTTCGGCAGCGCTATCTGGATAAGGTGATGCCGTTGTTAAGCAGCCTGGATCTGGAGCTTCCGAGCACCTTTAATGCTACAACCAAACACTGGGAGCCGGCTGGATCGCTACCCTGGTCCCGCTGGAAACCTGAAAGCCGAAGACTTGAGGAACCAGGTGATGGGATATAATACGAACAGGTCGGAAGATTTTGTCTCTCGGCCCTCGACAACGGAGGTTCGCTGCCCCTATTGTGGCTCAACTGAAACGAACCTGCTTTCGTTGTTTGGTCAGCAACTGCTGACGGTTCAGTATTATTGTCATACCTGTCATACCCCTTTTGAATATATCAAGGACGACGAGGTCCTGGATGACTGTGTTGCACGAAAGGAAAACCAACTATGACTACGACGACTGAGAAAACTCTGGTAAATTACAGCACGACAGACGGCGTTGCGATAATTGAACTGACGAATGCCCCCGCGAATACCTATAGTCACGAGATGATGCGCCAACTGGACGAGGCTATTTTGAAGGCGCGTTTCGATGACGATGTGCATGTGATCGTGATTCGCGGAGCAGGCGAGAAGTTCTTCTGCGCGGGCGCTGAGATCAGTATGTTGAATGCCGTGACACCAGGCTTCAAATATTATTTCTGCCTGCATGCCAACGAGACCCTGACCCGCCTGGAGCAGACCCCCAAGCTGGTGATCGCGGCCCTGAACGGTCATACCGTTGGTGGTGGTCTTGAGATCGCGATGGCCTGCGACATTCGGATTGCCCGCCGCAACTCCGGTAAAGTCGGTCTGCCTGAGATCAACCTGGGTGTGCTGCCGGGAACCGGTGGTACGCAGCGCCTGGCCCGTGCTCTGCCCAAGAACAAGGCGATCGAGTACATGACCGAAGGCAAGCTGATGACCTTTGAAGAGGCGATGAACCTCAACCTGATCAACTACATCTACGAGTCCGAAGGCTATTGGGAAAAGGTCATGGAGTATGCTAAGAGCTTCACACCACCCAATAAAGCCTCCAAGGCTGTTGGTCGGATTAAGAGGTCCGTGCAGTCCGGGTCCGAAGTGGCGTTCTCCGAGGCTCTGGCAATTGAGCGCGAGCTTCAGCAACTTTGCTTCCAGAGCGAGGATGCCAAAGAGGGTATCGCGGCATATGTCGAGAAACGTAAAGGAAATTTCGCCGGAAAATAGTCACAACAACGCCTGTTCGGTGTTATAATTGAGTTTGAAAATAGTGATTGGGCATCCCCGGTTTTTTCCAGGATGCCCATTTCTTAGTTTAGACACCGTTAAAGCAGGTAGATTGTATGTCAAATGTGCGTGTTCGTCTTCATAAAAATATCCTCTGGCTTATCCTCGATCGGCCGCCGCTGAATATTTTAAATATTGCGATGCTTGATCAATTGACGGAAGCGATGCGTAAAGCTCTGACGCAGGCTCCGCAACTGGTTGTGCTGATGGGAGCAGGCGAGCGGGCATTTTGTGCTGGCGTCGATGTGGAAGATCACCTGGATGGGCGAGAGCGCGAAATGTTGCGGGCTGTCTACGACAATTGCGCGGCCTTTGAAGAACTGCGGGCCAGGAAGATTCCGACGGTCGCGGTCGTCAGGGGTCATGCTCTGGGTGGGGGATGTGAGCTGGCCGTGCTGTGTGATACGGTGATTGCGCATGAAGATGCCACCTTTGGGCTGCCAGAGATCAAGCTGGGGGTATTTCCGCCTGTGGCTGTGACCTATTTTCCGCAACGAATCGGCCATGTTGAGACGGCCCACCTGGTTTTGACCGGTGAAACGCTCTCTGCGATCGAGGCGAGACGGATTGGTCTGGTGCAGCAGGTGCTTTCCGCTCGAAGCTTTATGATTGAGACCGAAGAACTGCTGACGATGCTTGCAAGCTTGCCTCAGCGCTAAGCTTGTTCTTTTATTTCAGGGATGAATTTAGCGCAAGCAAACACGGAATCTATGCGACATTGCAGGGGTAATCTGGGAACTTTCCCTTGTTTGGTAGCGTCAAATATTTACAAGGGATTTGCACATGATAAGAGTGTAGGAGCATCGTGATGCCAAAGATCTATAAAATCCGTCGGAAGTCTTTAGTGCTGGTGATACCTTTAGCTCTAACATTGGCGCTGACGGTTGCTGGCTGTGGAAGCAGTACTACCGGAACGTCTGGCGTGGCAAGGGATGTAACGCCCTCGCCAACGCTTACGAAGGGTGGGGACAGCACGCAGGGATGCCCTGACAATGTCACCTTGAATCCAGCCCCGGATGCTCCTACGTTGACGATAACTCAGGGGGAGAGCCAGACTCCCGTTACAGTTCATCAAGGGCAGATACTTGAAATTCAACTGCCTGTAAGCCAGCGCTGGACCGGTCCAACGACCTCGCAGGGGAATTTGGAGTTGCAGACTCCCTATGGCTACGTCTCTGAGGCCAGGACTATGTGTGTCTGGCGCTTTATTGCGAGAAGCACAGGAACAACCAATCTCAATTTTGATGCCCACCCGATCTGCCTAAAAGGCCAGATGTGTCCTCAGTTTATATTGACTCTTCCTTTCATGATTGTGGTGAAATAAGCGGCTAGATTACTATCTCTCTCTTTCTCCCGGTTGCGCTGAAACGGCCTGGTTGCTGGTTTTCAGGGGGCCGGTTTTTTGTTGTTGGCGATATTTTCCTGGTTGTCTCCTGTTTTTAGGTATGACACAATGATAGAGAGGGGTGAATGTACGACACGATCCTGCGGGGAGCGTTTTAGAGAGGCTTGGTTGATGGTGCAAGCGAGATGCTAGATATTGTGCTTGTTGTAAGAGAAATGGTGCTGGCTCTCCTGATAGGGGTCGGGGTCATCATTGTGACCAGGCGATTTTCGCTGCCCTATACGCTGGGATTGGTGATTGTCGGTTTGCTGCTGAGCGTGTTCGGCTTGACGTCCGATGCTCGCCTGACACCTGACCTGGTGCTATTTGTTTTTCTGCCGGCCTTGATTTTTGAGGGGGCCTGGTCGCTGCGGTTAAATCATCTGCGCCAGAACTGGTGGATTATCTTCCTGCTGGCGGTCCCTGGTCTGGCGGTTGCGCTGCTGTTGATCGCCGTTCCGATCCATTTTTTGGCGGGCGTGGATTGGGCGACGGCATTGCTGCTGGGTGCGATCCTTTCGCCGACCGATCCGATTGCGGTATTGGGACTCTTTCGGCAGCTAAAAGTGAATGCCAGCCTTTCAACGGTGATTGAGGGAGAAAGTCTGTTTAACGATGGGGTTGCGGGCTCGCTCTACCAGACGTTTCTGGCGGTCGTGCTGCTGGCGATTCACGGAGG
>DASSXK010000019.1:0-14047 GCA_035703945.1 Ktedonobacteraceae bacterium
ATAAGCGCACCACCTGCAATAATGAGCAGCCAGGAGAGGGAAGGAATGCTGTTTGTTTGCAGCTTCCGCCCGTCTTTTTTAGAGGGGATTCCAGACCAGATTGACTTTATACTGAAAAAATAAAGCAAGCCCAGGAGCAATAGCAGACCACTTAATAGTAAGAGATAACGTCCTGGATGCTTGCCATCGGACCAGGCTGTGGCGAAGATAGAGCGCGAAAGTTGCTGCCAGGGGATTACTTCGGGGAGTGTCGAGAAATGCAAGAGTGGCAGTGGCAACAGAACAGCCAGCATAAAATAGACTGCTGCCAGTGCCAGACCTGCTAAAATTAAGCGTAGGGGAGAAGAAGGTGCAGGCGTGGAACCTCCGGTTTGCTCCTGAATAGATTCTGGCTCTACCACTATTACCAAATCCTTTTTATACATCTATACGATTTCACTCAGTCATGAGCTGGCAACGGCTTAAACTGTACGAGCGAAGCTGCATTCAGCTCATGACTGAGGTGGCAAGGCTTTTACGAATCCATACAAGGACTTGCCGCCTGGTTGTTTTAGAGAGCGAGACGCGTGAAGGCCGTCTCAATATATTTGACATAATAATCGGTGTTGGTCAGCTCGGCTACCTCGGCAGGCGAAAGATACTGCTGAACCTCGGTATCCTTGTTGAGGGCATTTGCCAGAGCGGGTTCGCGAATGGCTCCCTGACTGGTTTGACCCCAGACCTGCTTGGCGTTGCGCTGGACGATTTTGTATGCTTCCTGGCGCCCAACCCCTTTATCAATTAGGGCCAGCAAAATGCGCTGCGAGAAGACCAGCCCACCCGTCATGTTGAGGTTTGCCAGCATGCGTTCGGTATCAACCTCCAGCCCGTTCATGACATTCGTGAAGATATGCAGCATATAGTGGAGTAACGTGCAGCCATCGGGAATAATGATGCGTTCGGTTGAGGAATGGCTGATGTCCCGCTCGTGCCAGAGCGCGACGTTCTCCATTGCTGTCACCGCGAAGCCACGAAGCAAACGAGCAAGGCCACAGATACGCTCACAGAGTTCAGGATTGCGCTTATGGGGCATTGAGGAAGAACCCTGCTGACCTGCGCTGAAAGGCTCAAATGCCTCGCCAACCTCGGTGCGTTGCAGATGACGAATCTCCTGAGCCATTTTCTCAAGCGAGCTGCCGATCAAGGCCAGTGTTGTCATAAAGTGAGCATGACGGTCGCGCTGGACGATCTGGCTGGAGACGGGGGCAACGCCCAGACCCATCTGCGCGCAAACGTACTCTTCAATCTGAGGTGGAACAGAAGCATGAGTACCAACCGGCCCGGAGATCTTCCCAACAGATATTTGCTCAATCGCATCAGCCAGGCGCTTTTGAGCGCGGCGCAGTTCATCGGTCCAGAGGGCCAGCTTCAAACCAAAGGTCATTGGCTCGGCATGGATACCATGGGAGCGACCAACCATCAATGTGTATTTGTGCTTAACAGCTCGCTGGGAGACGGCCTGGGTAAGGGCTTCGAGGGCGAGTGTTAGCAGGGCACCAGCTTCTTTCATCTGAGCCGCCAGACCCGTATCCAGAACATCAGAAGAGGTCAGGCCCAGATGGATAAAACGGCCTTCGGGGCCAAGCTGTTCCTGAATTGAGCGGATGAAAGAGATCACATCGTGATGTGTTTCTTTTTCGATCTCAAGCATCCGTTCGGCGTTGTAACGCGCACTCCGAATTTTTTCCAGTTCAACTTGTGAAATAACACCTTCGCGTGCCCACCCTTCGCAGGCAAGCAGTTCTACTTGTAACCATTTATCGCTTTTATGGGTTGAAGACCAGATAGCGGCCATTTCTGGGAGAGAGTATCGCTCAATCATCTAATGCGCTTCCTCGATGTGCTAAACTTCAGGGTGTAGTTAAAATCAAAAAATATTGCCGGTGCAATAGTGCATAACCTCTTTGGCAATCGCAGGTATCACCGCCTGGGAGATACTTGAAGAATGATTCGCTTTCAGGGTTCAGCCCTAGTGTATCACATCTCGTATATCAGACCTTTTCTCTCTGTGAAGTGGGACTCAAGGATGGGTACCAGCAGCCCGAATTAAAGGAGTATTTCTTCCCATGAATGTACAAACTGGCTCGCACTACACGTACCTCCTGCAAAGTAGGCGGGTTACAAAAATTACGATTGGTTCCCTGGTCGTCCTTGTGAGTGCAGGGGTGATGGCGCTGCTCTCACAATTTGGTATTTTACCAACCGATCTTCAGGGGCTGGTGCCTATTTTTTATATTCTGGCAGCCCTGGCCTTCATCGTATTTGTACCGATGCTCTTTTTTCAGTATGGTTATGCGCGAGGCGGAATCTGGTTGGAGCCAGAGCAGATTCGCGTGCAGTATCCAGGAGAAGAGGCCCAGCAGATGGATTGGCGTGAGGCCCGGTTTGGAGTGGATGAGGGCGATATATATTTGAATGCCAGCAAGGGTAAAGAGGGCTACGGACATATTTTTGGCGATCGGCGTTATCTGCGCTTGCATCTGGAAGGAGTGATGCCAGAGGAGCGTCGTCGCTTCTGGTATGAGGTGACAGAGCGACTGGATGTCAGGCATCCTGAACGGTTGAGCCTTGTGACTTTGCTCAATTCACAAGGGGAAATGGTCGCGCGTGGGCGGCTCTATCTTTTTGAAGAGCGAATCTTGCTGGCTGAAAATCGCGGAGAGCGAAAAGTATTTCTGGATGCCCCTTTGCAGGCGTTACGCCAGATTCAAAATGAAGAGTCGTTTTCAATAGGTCGATTGAGTTATGATGCCTTTAGTTTTCAATATGACGGCAAGAAGTACCTGATTATGCTGGGCTACGAACTGGTAATGAACAGCATGTTAGGGAGCCGTTCAAACTGGTCACGTACAGGTGAGTCCTCTTCCTGGATCGCCTCCTTAAAAGGCGAAAAGGCTATTTCAACTGAAGGGAAATAGATTCTCCTGCCAGAAGGGGAACAGGGGAACGCAAATTCCCCTGACGGAGCGCGAGGTGCCCTCGCAAGCTTTCTTCCTTTCCCATTGAAGTCGCGCAGGTGGCCCCAGGAAAGAGTCAGGCAAAGAACCTGGCGAAATATAGTAATTGGGAATGAAAAGTAACTGGGAAATGTTATCATCTACGTAAAGGTGCAGACACCAGATGTAAAAAAACCTACAAATACCATACTTCTAGCACAAATCTCTATTGATTCTGGACGTTGTATGGTAGAATAGAGAAAACGTGTGCCTCTGCGTGCGAGGTAGTGGGGTATCTTGACGTGGCAGTGCCATGCATGTACAATCATGCTCGCAGCTCAAACTGTGATATCATTCGGGAGAGAAAATGAAAAAGGGAATTCATCCAAATTACGTGGAATCTACGGTAAGTTGCGCCTGTGGAAATAGCTTCCAGACACTTAGCGTCAAGCCGGTACTTAAAGTTGATGTGTGTTCAAACTGCCATCCGTTCTTTACGGGTCAGCAGCGCATCCTTGACTCGGCTGGCCGTGTGGAGCGCTTCCGCCGCCGCTTTAACCTGCCAGAAGAACAATAAAGGATTAGTCATGACGGGGATAAAGAGATCTTTTATAGCTCCTTTGTCCCCGTTTCTATTTATTAAGCGACCAATCAGCCTGTTTTATTGTCAGCCTATTGTATGAAAGAAGGGCCTGGAAACTTGATTGGCGCAGTTATTTGCGCGGTATTCGCGCATTCGCTTATAGCCGCAAACAAGCGGCTGGTGAATTGCTGACTACATTAAAAAGAATTGATGTGCGTGAGGAGAGTGACTGGTGAATGCACCTCAGCGAACCATACTTTTCCTCATTGCTGATACGGGGGCTGGACATCGTAGTGCAGCAAACGCAATCTCTCATGCTTTAAAGCTAATTTCGCAGCAAGAGCAAGAAGAGTGGCGTATACGTCAGCAAGAGGAACTAGAGGAAGGTGATGCACTTCCTCTACCTACTTATCGCATCGAGATTGTTGATGTGTTTGAAGAGTATAGCCGTTTCCCCCTACGTGAAGCTATGAAGCTTTATGGACCGACCATCCGCTATAACCCCAAACTGTTCGGTCGATTTTTCCATATCAGCAATCAAAACCATACTGTTCTGGCGGTGCAGTCTATGGCCTCACCTCTTATCCATACAGGGTTGTTGCGCTTAATTACGAGCATTCAACCAGATGTGATTGTTTCAATCCATCCGCTCTTAAATCATGTGGCAATTAATGCGATTCGCGACCTGGGTATTCATATTCCCTTCCTGACGGTTGTAACCGACCTTGTTAGCATTCACCATGCCTGGTTTGCCCCAGGCGCGGATGCTTATATTGTTCCCACCGAAGAGGCTAAAGGGTTATATTTGAAGTGGGGACATGATCCTGAACGCGTACATATGTTGGGCA
This sequence comes from Ktedonobacteraceae bacterium, assembly GCA_035703945.1. Lineage (GTDB taxonomy): Bacteria > Chloroflexota > Ktedonobacteria > Ktedonobacterales > Ktedonobacteraceae > DASSXK01. Next base: position 4,407 of record DASSXK010000019.1, read on the forward strand.
TGCCGATTGATCCCAAGTTTACTTTCCCGGTTGATGATAAGGCCGAGCTGCAACGGAAATTGGGGCTGACACCAGGTCTGCCTGTTGTGCTGCTTGTAGGTGGCGGAGACGGGGCGGGTGGCTTGCGTGCCTCTGTTCGTGCTATCTCCCAGGCCCGTCTGGCAGTTCAGTTGTTGGTGGTGACTGGTCGGAATAAGCGTTTATATACGAATCTCCAACGCACACATATGAGTTTGCGTGTCCCCACGAAAATTTTTGGTTTTGTTCACAATATGCCAGAGATGATGCATACCGCCGATGTAATTGTAACCAAGGCTGGCCCTGGCACGATCTGTGAAGCCCTGTCCTGTGATTTGCCCGTTATCTTGAGTGGTTATGTGCCAGGCCAGGAAGAGGGAAATATTGATTTTGTGCTGGAAAACGATGTGGGCGTGATGGCTCAGGATTCGGCAGATCTCGTGAATACGCTGCGCAAACTGGTCAATCCTGGCTCACAGGTAATGCGTCGTCAGTTAGAAAATGCCCGACGTATTAGTCGACCACGTGCGTCGTTCGATATTGGCGAGAAGATTCTTAGTTTTCTGCCAGCCGCCGGTCAGCCCAGTATTTGGGAGACACCTCGCACGCAAAAGAGGCAGCGTGCGATTTCTAGCCGTATACGCTTGCTTGGAAATCGTCGCCCGATCCGGCCAGATCTGCCAGCGTTGAAACGCCTTGCTGCTTTAAGACAGACGGCCAAACGCCAACCTTTAGGGCTGCGTGGGACGCATGCTAACCCTAAGACGAAGCGCGCCATCCGCTCGGAACGTGTTGGGCAAGCGAAAAAGTTCAAGAGAAATTCGCATTAAACATACGCTGGAAAAGCGTTAGCAGCTTGAATTGATAGGCAATGTCCACTTTCTCTTTTAGGACATTGCATGTTATCTTCTCCGCGAAAGGGAATCGACACATGGCGAAGTATTACTATGGAGGTCAGGCGGTGATGGAGGGGGTGATGATGAGGGGGCGAAATACTGCATCGGTCGCTGTCCGTCAGCCGGATGAGACGATTTATTTGCATGAGGAGGCTCTCAGTGCGAAGATCTATCAGAATCGTCTGTTTCGTCTTCCTTTCCTGCGTGGGATGCTTTTGTTATGGGATATGTTGATCCTGGGAACGCGCTTGATGACGCTTTCCGCGAATATTGCTTCGGGAGCGATCAAGCCTGCGAGTCAGCCCGCGCTGGCTGATGGCGAACTTCCCATGCCTGCCGCAGCTATTCCGGTGGAGGAGGATAGTGAAACGCCGCCAGAACTTGGGAAAGGTGCCCTGGTTTTGATGGTCCTGGTTTCGTTGTCCTTTGCGATTGGGTTATTCTTTCTGCTGCCTTTATTGATGACCAGTTTGTTGCGCAACCAGATCGGGGAAGGCTGGCTGAACCTGGTAGTTGAGGGCGTGATTCGTCTGGCTCTATTGATCGGCTATCTCTTTTTGATTGGGCGTCTTCCAGAGATTCAGCGTGTGTTTGGATATCACGGAGCGGAACATAAAGCGATCAATGCAATGGAGCAGGGCGACCCGCTGGATGTCGAGCATGTTCGGCGCGCTTCGCGGGTGCATACACGCTGTGGTACAGGTTTTCTCCTGCTGGTGATGGTGGTTTCTATTTTTGTTTTTGCCCTTGTTGGATCTCCCACGCTGCCGCTGAAAATCCTTTCAAGAATTATCCTGGTTCCGGTTGTGGCTGGTATCTCTTATGAATTGATGCGCCTCGGTGCGGAAAATTACCGCTTTCGCGTTGTACGCTGGCTGCTTGCTCCTGGTCTGGCACTTCAGGGCTTGACAACCCGCGAGCCAGATGACTCTATGATAGAGTGTGCGATTGCGGCTTTACAGCGTGTAATGTTGCGAGATGCGCAAGTGGATAAACCTTCTGTCGAGGCTGATGTTGTTTTGCCTCCACTGGTTGTATCCTGAAGGTATATGATGGACCCATCTGGGACTAAATAGAAGAGAGACGGCATGTCATTAGAGCAACCCGATCCAACAATTTTGCCACCCCCATCCGGTACGCCAAGCGAGAAAGAGGTCGTTACAGAGCAGGTACATTTTTCTGGTGTGCGCTGGGCTACGACTGGTATTGTCCGTATATTGTATCGCTCCTGGACTCGGCTGGCTGTTCGATTATTCCCTGAGGATTCCAAATCCGAAGCGATCGCCCGCCAGTTGCATATCCCACTTCCTGATCAACTGAACATGAGTTGGGTTTCGGATAATCTGGCGGTTGGAGGACGTGTGCATCCGCAGGACATCCCTGCTTTGGCGCTCACCGGAATTACACATGTGGTTGATACTCGCTCGGAGCATTGTGATGACCGCGAGCTTATGAGGGCAAAGCAGATTGAGTTGCTCTATTTACCAACACCAGATACCTACCCGCTCACCGTTGAGCAGCTCATTGAGGGTGCTGGCTGGGCCAGTAACTGCATGAAACATGGTGGGAGAGTTCTGATCCATTGTGAACATGGTGTCGGGCGCAGTGTCCTGTTAACATGCGCTGTTCTGGTTTATGATGGCATGCGAGCCCACAAGGCTTTGGAGCTTGTTCAGGCAAAACGCTGGCAGGCCGCACCCAATCATCGTCAAATTACGCGTTTAAGAGAATTTGAGCGTGCGTTAGTTGATGCACGCAAAGCATAGCGTTCAATTGCCAGCGCAACTCCATCTTCTTGATTACTGGCGGTAACGGCGCTTGCCGCGGCTTTCACTGCTTCTGGGGCCTGTCCCATCGCGACTCCCCAGCCGGCTGCCTTAAGCATCGCGAAATCATTATTGTTATCGCCAAGTGCCATTACCTGAGTCATAGGGATTTTATACATTTTTGCCAGCGCCTGCATAGCAGTGGCTTTTGATGTTCCCTGCCCCAAAAAGCTGATTTCGGCCGAGCCATAATTTCCTCTTTTAATCGTCGTCCAATCGCAGGGGAGTTGTTTTGCTTCCGGAATCAGGGCATTGATGTTTTCTTCAGGCGCGAAGGCTACAACACGCAATGGATCTGGCTTCCCTGTACAGAGTTCCTCTACCGGGAAACGCCGAATCTGCTCTGGGTTCATCATCAGGTAGGCAGATGCCCAGAGGTCATCGCGTCCTTCTGGATTGATCCAGATCTCTTCATTAATCCCAACCGCTGGATGAACAATCGGGGCAATATCGTGCTTTACCAGAAGGTTTACTGCCTCTTGCCCGATCTCCGCCGGTAACGTTTGTGTTAAAACCACTTTTTTGTTGATGGGATCAATGAGTTCTGCGCCGTCAAAAAGTATGATAGGGTGTTCTAGTTGGAGCTTGTCTATGATTTCGCGTGTTCCCTCGTAACGGCGAGCAGTTGCCAGGGTGACAATAATACCCATATCGCGGGCTTCCCTTATGGCTTTCTGCGTTGGGGGCGTGATCTTCTGTTGTGGATTGAGCAGGGTACCATCAATATCAATGACGATTAGCTTTATACTCTCTGGTATCGCGTTCATAAATTTCTCACCAGTTGATGATAAAATGATGAATGCGACGAAGATTCCTCCGTCGCATTTCCCCCTGGATGGGGATATATTCATTATATTTCGTTTAGCAAATGAAATGCAAATAAATGGCCAGATTGTGTTGCCCATGATTGATTTCATTTGAAGCCAGGCGAGTAGAAACGGAACGTTTTGCCCTGGTTAATTTTCTTTGGTGGTTTGTGCTTGTGCGGAATCGGTGCGGGTAGCTCAATCAACCTGTTCGCAAATTCTTCGGTGCACCAGAGATCGCCCTGGGCATCAATGATCAGGCCATCATGAGGATGTGGTTGAGGATGAATAACATCCGCGACATTGGTATTTTTAACGATGCCGGTTGTAGGATTGAGATTGCCAAGTCGTTGGGCAAGGGAGTCATCAAACCAGATTATTCCTTGTTTGTCGGCTGCGATGCCAGATATGTGCGTTCCCTGGCAATTGGGAGGGGTTTTGCAGGCGTTACGTGAGACTTGATATTGTATTATCTGTCCGGTTGCTGGAGTGAAGCGACCGATACTCCCGTAGAAGCCGGCGCTATACCAGATATGGCCCTGACTATCTGAGGTAAGGAGATGTGGGGATGGTGTGGGAATACTGCGCTCGTTGATTCTGACCTTGCCAGTTGGATTCGGGATAAAACTTGCCAGCTTTCCCGCCGAGTTCTCGGCAATCCAGATTGTGCCAAAACGATCGAGTGTTAATCCGTAGGGATGGCTATTGGCGGTTGGCAGGGCATTTTCTATAAAGTGCTGGCTATGAGGATTGAAAAAACCGATGTCTCCACTGCCAAATTCGGAAAACCAGAGGTTGCCATTGTGATCAACAAGGATCTGATAGGGGATTGCAGCAGTTGTGGGTATCTTCCATTGCCGCCAGAGTGGTTGAGGGCCTGGGATTAACTCTCCCAGCGCGTTGTTGCCTGGTTCAGTAAACCAGATATGATTGCTGGTATCAACTGCAAGAAAGAGAGGGCCAGCAAAGCCTTGTGGTTGAGAATAGTTGCGGATGAGCGAGGCATTGCGTATATCGTATTCACCGATACTGCCAGGAAAGTTGCTGGCACATACGGGGGCGGCATCGCAACCCGGCTCAGCAATCCAGATATGGTTTCCAGTATCTAAAGCAAGGCCCCAGGGTGTTTCAGCCGTTTCAGTTTGAATAAGTTTTGTTGTTGTCGAGGCAGCTATCACTCTGCCGAAGGAAAGACTGTTCCAGACAAGGCAACTCAATAGTATAAGTGCTGCCAGGATGACCCCTCGATATCGTGGTATCTGAATTGGTTTTTTGTGTTTGTTTTTCTTCTGCATACACGTTTCGCGGCTTTCGTTAAGTGACCACTATCAAGCATGTTGTAATCCGAAAGACGGGTGAGATAGTAAACAATCTGATCACTAATGACTGTACCTGTTGTGCTTACCCATCGTCAACTGCAAAGTGCTCAATTAAATGCGCCTTTCGTATCAATATATTTGGATATAAACGCACTTTGTATGCTAAGGAAGGGAGTAGAAGAGTTCCTTAAAGATTGTCTGGTTTTCTGCAACCATAGACAAGGAGAAGTCCGCTTTGCTACAATTCTGGTATGAGTAGTATGCAAGATGCGCAGTCCAAAAGAGGGCGTGCAAAGCGCCCACCAAATAATCATCAACCGCCTTTATTCTCGACTGTACGGCCAGAAATGCTGCAATTCTGGCGTGATGAATCGGGGCAACCGTTGCTGCCTGATGAGCAGCCTGTGAGCACCGTTCGAGATAGTCTCTATGACCTGATTCCGTTGGGGGAGCGCGAGGAGAAGCTGATTAGCAGCGCGCCTTTTTTGCGCTTGCAGAATATAAAGCAACTGGGGTTTGTTTATCGGATCTGGCCAGGAGCGACCCATACACGCTATGAACATAGTATCGGTTGCTATCACCTCGTGGTGCAGGCGCTACGGGGCTTGATTCAGCGCGGCGACCAGGGTGGGCTGAACGGTATCTCGCTAAGTAGCATCCAGACACTGATTGTAGCAACCTTGCTGCATGATATTGGGCACTATCCTTTTTCGCATACAATTGAGGATCTTGGCTCACCAATCGCCTTGCACGAACGAGTAGGACGTTCAATCATCCAGGAAAGCGAGATTGCAGATATCATTGAGCGTGAGTATCGCCTCTCTCCAGAACGTGTGGCGGACTTTATTGATCCGCCTCCAGGTAAGGCGCTGCCAGATGACGATGAGTTGTTGCTTAGCCTGCTCAGTGGGGCTCTAGACGTTGATAAGCTGGATTACCTTCCACGAGATGCCCGGGCTTGTAATGTCCCCTATGGTGGTGTGGATGTTTCCCGTCTATTGAGTTCCTTGCGGGTGCATCCCAATGTACATGGGCAGCGGCGGCTTGTTGTAACACACAAAGGCATCAGTCCATTGCATTCGTTGCTGCATGCGCGTCAGGAAATGTTTGACAATATTTACTGGCATCATACCAGCCGGGCATTGCAGGTGATGCTTGTGCGGGCCGTACAGGAGGCCTTGCTGAGCGGATCTTTGCAGGCGGAGCGTTTGATTGGTTTGGAAGATGCTTCTCTGCTGGCTCTTCTACAGGAAAGGGAGATGCCATCTGCCACGCAGGCGTTGTCCAGGGATTTGATCTTACGTCGCCCTTATAAAGGCGTGTTGGAGGTCAGCCGGGCTGCCGGGCGGCTATACCATCGAATGGAAGCACTGTTTTGGGATGCGGATCGGCGCAGGAGGATCGAGCAACTTTTGGCTGTGAATCTATCACAAGCCCTGGAGATTGAGATTGCAGATTATGAGATTCTGTTTGATATTCCACGCCCCGAAAAATGGGAAATGGATGTCTGGGTCTCCTTTGAACACCCCCCGGTTGGTATGGATTCTCTGGTGCCCTGGGTTGAGGCGACGGGTCTGCAACCCGATGACCTCGCAAGGTATGAACAACATCAACGGCGTATTCGCCTTGTGGTGGCCGAACGGCTGCGTGAACCTTTGACCACCAGACGTAGCGAGCTGCTGTTGCCCCAGCTAGATTTACTGTTATAGTGCTCTTCATAATGAAGGAGCGTAGGCGTGATCGCGTGAACGTTGAGTTAATCTCTACTTCAGGGCTTGCGCTGATACATTAATTTGATTGCCTTCTCATGGATGCGTCTGGCCGGTGGATAGTCCGCATCGAGGTTAAGAGCCTGGCCTGCGACATTGCTGGCCTCTCGATACCTCTCAAGGCGACATAGGTTGTCAGCCTTGATGGTCCAGAAGCGGACATTGCCTGGTTCCAGCTCAATCGCTTTATCGATTGCGGGGATCGCCTCTTGAAATTTTCCTTGACCACGTAGAGCCTGGAAGTAACATTCCCAGGCTAAGAGATTTTGTGGTGCCTGTAAGAGGAGGCGTTCTACAATTTGCTGTAGCAGGGTAAATTCGCCGAGCGCGCGGAGTGCTTGAGCCATGATTGTCAACGAGGAGACGTCGTGAGGGGCAATTTCAAGGGCCTGCTGCATAGTTTCAACAGTTTCAGGAATGCGTGCAAAGCGGCGTAGCAGGTCCCCTTTAATCTGGAGCGCAAATAGGTAATTGGGATCAAAGGAAAGCGCACGTTCAAGCATGCCTAAAGCTTCAAGCGACTGATTTAAATTGAGGAGTGCAACCCCTTTATTGGCCCAGGCACGAGCGTCTTGCGGTGCAAGTTCAATCGCTCTATCCGCGTATCGCAGTGCTTCGGGATAATGTTTTTGTAAAAGTTGCAGGCCACTGCGGTTTAACCAGGCCAGTGGAAGATTGGTGTCAAGTAAGAGAGCCTGGTCATTTGCAATTGTGGCTTCTGAGAGGCGATCCTGTTTTTGCAAGGCTCGTGCTTTATTTGCCAGCGCGATAGCCGAGCCAGGATGGTTTTCGGTAAAGCGTTGGGTCTCATTGTAAAGCGCAATATAGTCACCAAGCTGGTCGAGGGTTTTTGCCAGCCCCTCCAAAGCCCTTTCATCGTCTTCGTTTTCTTGTAAAAGTGCGCGAAATGCTGTTTCTGCCTCTGACCATTGCTGGTTATCAAGATATTGTTGGGCCTGCTGATGCAGGGGTATCTGTTTTGCTGGTACATTATTGTGTTGTGTATGCTGTTCTGTCATGGTCTCCTGACTGGTGAGATAGACTGGTATAACTCTTTCACCCAAGGTGGTCCTTATCCTCTCCTGCACATATCGTAATGTGTAATAGCTTCATTTTTTGAGGGCGGGCGCTTTTCTACGATTATCGCCTTGATTGTACGCATCAAAGTGCCAAAGGTCAATCAGGTGTTCTATTATCTCATTATCTACGGGCTAGCGACAAGAGGAAATTGGAAATACATTTTGAAACATGTTACAGTAAATTCATTGGATGCGATAAAATGTCATTTGTTGGGGGTAGAGGAAACTTACAGTTTTTTTACAAATCCTTGCAAGTTTCCTCACGAACCTGCGATAAAGTATAGTATGTAGAAATACGTTTTAGCTGCGTTATGCGGCCAGCATTTATAAATTTTGTTGAGAGGTTTGGAGGCCCTAGATGTACGACTCTGATGAACAAACAGAACAACAACCCAATCCTGGTGATGTAAATGCCCAATCCCATTATCCAACTGATCCAGATTATTATCGTACGCCCCAGCAGCCCCAACCCGGTGAGGCATGGCAGGCGCAACCGGCTGGATCTGAACACTATGGTGAGCCAGGGCAAGGACCCGTTGAAGCAGACCAGCAATGGAGTGGTGGTGGGCATTCCTATACAGGCAATCAATATACGTCACCAGCACAAACAAATGGAAACACTCAGCCGTATGCTGGCCAATATGCTTCTTCGGCACAGCCAATTTATTCGGGTGGACCCGCGCCACGCCGCCGAGGACGTGGTGGGGTAGTGGTCTTGCTGCTAATCCTGGCTGCGCTTCTCTTTAGTGGCGGCTTGTTTGCTGGCCATCAGTGGGGAGCGAGCGATGGTACTGGAAATGGGACATTCAGTGTTGGGAGTTTGCAGACTGGTAATAATACGACTTCTACCAACATTCCGCCAGCCAGTAACGGTGATATCTCGTCTATTCGCGAGGCTGTTGTTGCAAAAGTAACTCCCGCAGTTGTACAGATTGATACAACAACAGCGAAAGGGCAAGCAATCGGCTCTGGCGTGATTATCGACCAACGCGGGTATATTATCACCAACAATCATGTGATTGATGGGGCGCAAACCATGACGGTGACGCTTGCAAGCGGTACAAAGTTGCCAGGCAAATTGGCCGGACAAGATCCAGCCGATGATCTGGCGGTGGTGCAAGTGAATGTTCCGTCTGGTGGTTTGACGGTTGCTTCACTGGGGGATTCCTCGAAGTTGCGTGTTGGGCAGGATGTCTTAGCGATCGGGAATCCACTGGGAATTACCCAGACAGTGACCAGTGGTATCGTAAGTGCGCTTGGTCGTAACGTTTCTGAGGGCACGGCTGCGGCGACCCTCCCAAATGTTATTCAGACTGATGCCCCAATTAACCCTGGAAATAGTGGAGGCGCTCTGGTTGACTTGCAGGGCCATCTGATTGGTATTCCAACGTTGACGGCGATTGATCCTGAGTTTAATACACCTGCCAATGGTGTGGGTTTCGCGATCTCTTCCAATCGTGTCAGCTTTATTGCCCCACAACTTATTGATAATGGCAAGGTTACTCACTCAGGTCGTGCGGGACTTGGGGTTTCCGTTGCAACCGTTGATCAGACCACCCAGGCTCAGCAAAATCTTTCCGTTGACCATGGTGCGTTGATTGTGAAGGTGAATGACAATAGCGCGGCTGCCCAGGCTGGTTTGAAGGTAGGGGATGTGATTGTGAAGGTTGGCAATACCGATGTAACGGATTTGCCTTCGTTGGGTGAGATCCTGGCAACAAAGAACCCTGGAGATGTGGTTCCGATCGGTATCTATCGTGGTAGCCAGCAGATGACGATCAGTGTGAAACTGGGTGAGTTACAGATTCAGTAACCTGAAATACCCTTTTCTGTTCTCTCTCCATCGGCAGGCGAGCACTACACATGTTGTAGTGCTCGCCTGTTTTTGGGTTTGTGAATCAGCTTTTGTTGGCTTAATTAGCCACGTA
>DASSXK010000184.1:0-2355 GCA_035703945.1 Ktedonobacteraceae bacterium
AATTTCTGAAAATGAAATGAACGAGATTGTACGCTTTTCATCAGAGATGGGAATCAGTGTCGCGATCCATGCGATCGGAGACCGGGCTGTCCAATGTGCCCTCAATTCGATTGAGCTGGCACAGAAAGCTCTGGCCGCCGAACGTGAAGAGCGAGGCTTGACGAGCCGTTTGCCTAATCTGCGTTACCGGGTTGAGCATGTTCAGTTGATTTCGCCAGAAGATCTGGTGCGTATGAAGCGGTTGGGAGTAATTGCCTCCGTTCAGCCTTTCCACGCCGTCGCCGATCGGGATCTGGCCGAACGCTACTGGGGAACACGTCATCGGCGAGCCTTTGCCTATCGCACAATGCAGGAGATGGGGATTCCGCTGGCGTTGGGATCTGATGCACCGGTTGAGACATTTGATCCCCTGCGGATCTTATACGCCGCCAGTAAACGCAACAATACCGCAACCCCTGCTCGTCCCCCCTGGCTGCCAGATCAAGCTCTGCCCCTGAATCAGGCGCTGTGGGACTATACAATGGGCGCGGCCTACGCGGTCGCGGAAGAGGGGCGTAAAGGCTCGCTGACTGTTGGAAAGTTGGGGGATGCCGTTGTACTGCGTGAAGATCTCTTTACCGTTCCCCAGGAGAAGCTGCCCGAAAATGGAGTCCAGGCCACGATCCTGGGTGGTAAAATAGTCTATGGTGAACTCTAAACCCCTATTCCCACCGCTGAAGAAGAGCGCCAGCTGACCCTGAAACCGGGTCGGCTGGCGCTCTTCTAATAGATGGCTTGCAATGAGAAGCTAGCCCAGTTTTTCCAGGAAGCGAGCGACTGAACGCAGGCCAAGTTTGAATTGCGTGAGCGAGTACTTCTCATTCGGGGCGTGTACATCGTCTTCGGGGAGAGCGAAGCCCATCAATACAGTTGGGGCATGGAGTTTCTCGTCGAAGAGGGCCGCGATCGGAATCGAGCCGCCTTCACGCATCATCACAGGCTCCTTGCCAAACACCTCGCGCAAGGCGTCGGTGGCGGCCTCCATAAAGGGGGACTTCAATGGTACTTCGACCGCTTCGCCGCCGTGAACGTTGCGAACCTTGACCTCGACACCGCGTGGCGCAACTTCATAGACACGTTTCTCAAAAAGTTTGAAGACTTCGGTGGAGCTCAGGCGTAGATCGGGTGGGATACGCAGGCTGATTTTTGCCGTCGCCGTCGCTGGGATCACGGTTTTTGCGCCTTCTCCGACGAAGCCTCCGACGATACCATGAACTTCCAGGGTAGGTCGAGCCCAGATGCGTTCCAGCGGGGGATATTCGGACTCGCCGCTTAGCTCGCTGATCTCCATTTCTTGCAGCAGACTTGTGTTAGCCTTGATTGGATCTTCTTTCCAGAAGGCCCGTTCCGCCTCTGATGGTTTGCGGGCGCTATCGTAGAGACCGGGAATCTGGATATGACCATCGCGATCTTTTAGATCAGCAATAATCAAGGCCAGGGCATGCAGAGGATTGGGGGCAACACCGCCGTACGAGCCAGAGTGCAGGTCGCGCTTGGCACCGTTAACCTCAACCTCGGTATAGACAATTCCTCGCAGACCATAGACAAGGGCTGGCATGTCCTTGCCAGGCATACCAGTATCGCAAATAAAGGAGGCATCGCACTTGAGTTCGTCCGCGTGACTGCGCACATAAGCATCAATTGCTTCACCACCGGCTTCTTCTTCGCCTTCCAGCAAGACGCGTACATTCAATGGGAGGGCGTTGTTGACACGCATCAAGGATTCAAGGGCTTTGAGTACCAGCATTGTTTGACCCTTGTCGTCGCTGGCACCACGGGCATAAAGATTATCGCCCTTGATGGTCGGCTCAAAGGGAGGGCTGTCCCAGAGGGAGACCGGATCGACCGGCTGCACATCATAGTGGCCGTAGAGCAGAATGGTGCGCTTGCCAGGAGCCTTGAGCCATTCACCATACACCAGGGGATGGCCTGCCGTCTCGATCAAACCGGTTTTCTCTAAACCTATTTGTTTTAGTTGATCAGCCGCGAAGGTAGCAGCGGCTTGAATGTCTTTGGCATGCTCAGGTAATGTACTGATACTGGGAATCCGTAGCCAGGCTTTGAGGTCTTCGATAAAGCGCGACTCGTTTTCCAGAATATAGTTTTCTAACTGTGTCATACGAGAGATCCCTTTCCTAGACTGTATGTCTCTCTGTATGGTATCAGGGGAGAGGGCTGGATGTCCAGCGAATCATCAAGCTACCCTTGCCTGAGACTTCGTTGAATGCCATGGCCGGAAGAATCAGCAGGGTGGAAGATCTCATAATTGCCTGGACTCGGATGAAGCATGAGTGAGAAGCTCTAGCTAGGCGCATG
>DASSXK010000393.1:0-4646 GCA_035703945.1 Ktedonobacteraceae bacterium
ATAGGAGTCCTGAGTGCGTGCCATCGCCAATGTCTGCTGAATCTGACGAACAGCGTTGGCTTCACGAATATAGAATGTGCGATGCCATTGCTCATTCGGATCGCGGAATACATGCCAGTCGGACGATTTCATCTTAGTCCAACGTGGATCATAGCCTTCCGTCCCATCCGCAAAGGCATAGAGCCACCCCTGCAAAAGATAGCGACTGGGGTCGGGCTGTACGTCTACCGTGACATCTTCGTACACGCTGGCCTGGCGCCCCTTGGGCTTGAAGTAGTTAAAAGATCGGCTATCTGATCCCGAAAAGGTGGCCGCGCCAGCCCCTGCATTTGTTACATGAATCTCTGGCCCTGTATTTGTCACTTGTTCGGTCTCGGTTATTTGATCTACCATAACAGGTCCTCTCCTTTATTTCGAGCATCTACGCTGCGTAAGCTACTCTACTTTTGCGGTGGAAGTGAACTTATCAAAAAAGATTCGGTCCTCACTTATCCCTTTGCTTACCAGCACAGGGATCGCAGCATCAATCATCGGCGGCGGCCCGCAGAGATAGGCTTGCGTCTTAGAGTGATTACCTTCCAGATTACGTTCAAGGACTTCTGTGATTAGCCCTGTTTCACCTTCCCACCCCTCATCCGGCGAGGCCAGCGAGAGAGCAGGAACAAAGCGGAAACCGGGCAGGCGCTCTTCTAGCTCGCGAAGACGGTCGAGGTAGAAGAGGTCCTTTGTGGTTCTGGCCCCATAGAAGTAGGTCGCTTTGCGCTTGATCCCACGTTCGGCCATGTCGTTGAGCAGGGACCAGATCGGGGCCATTCCAGACCCGCCTCCGACGCAAATAATTTCGGTATCGTATTTCTCACGAAGCATAAAGACACCGTATGGCGCTGTTATCTCTAATGTTTGACCAATTTCAAAACCACCATCTAAAAGGCCAGAAAACAGGCCACCCGGAATCACCTTGATAATAAATTCCAGTTGCTTTGTAGACCTCGGGGTATTGGCCATAGAGAAAGCACGGTCCTCTTCGCTGCCAGGAATACGAATCGCGGCATACTGACCGGCCGTAAACTTGAATTTCCGCTCCGGCTCTTTTAGTTCGAGCACAAGGCGACGAATATCATGGGTCAGAGGCTCGATTGAGGCAATAGTGGTTTCAAACGTTTCGATCGGAACCCCAAGCCGAATAACATCTTCGTCGTAGTTGATGAGCTCAACTTCTAAATCGCTGTAGGCATGGCAGCGACAAAGCAGGACATACCCCTCCTCGCTCTCATATTCGGGGAGCGCAAAGGTGGAGTATCTGTCCAGTTCAATATCGCCATCAAGCAAAAACGACTTGCAAGCGCCACATTGGCCCTCGCGACATCCATGCGTTAGCGCGACCCCTTGCCTGAAAGCGGCATTCAATATGGTTTCGCCTTCATCAACATCGATTTCTATATTCACTGGCTGGAAATGTACTTTATGTATAGTCATACCCTGACGCTTTCTTGTAATAGTCGGACGACCCGAAAACGGGCTGTCGGGCGAGTTGCAGGCGAGAGGGACAGAGGAGAGCATCGCAGGATGCCCCCCTCCTATTCAACTATTTGATCGCAAACCCTTTTTTGTATTCAGCCATGTGAGCTTCACGCTGCTCGGGGGTCATTTGATTGAGCAAGACATTGGGGCTCTGGAACTCAATCCCCTTCAGGTGATCGAGCGTCCACATTGCCTTGTCATCGAAAATGACGTGCGGCTGCGGGATGAGGGTCTTACCGTCGGGGCGTACGAATCCCTGGTCCTTCATGACATCGACAAGGTCCCAGCCATGATAGCAGGTTTCCCATTCGCGTTTCCCAACAAGGCGACCCATTGCGGGGGTAGGTCGGCCCTGGTACTCACCACGGAAGACTTCTTTATCCGTCCAGTGGCAGGTCTTCGAACAATACGTTCGTACCTGACCGTCGACTGTATCCATGATCGTGTCTTCGCGGATCATACAAGGTACCATGCAGGTCCAGCAGCGATGCGGATACACATACCCCACGTCCTCAAACGCGATCGGCTTGTGGCCGTTCGGTTTGGACAGACGGGCATAATGCTCCCACCACTTGCCATACTCGTTATACCAACCCGGATACTTGAATTCGAACCACTCATAATCTTCTTCGGTCATCGGATCAATACGCCAGAAATTGGCGAACCAGCCGGTAGCAAAGAACTGCGCTGTCTTATGGACATAGCCCTTATTCGCGATGCGGTTCCAGGCCTCTTCAACGTCCTCGTGGTGAATCTTTAGTCCATATTTCTCAAGTGGCATCAGATAACTGCGATAGTAATCATCATAGATCCAGCGGCGCCACATTTCAGCGTAGCTTTCACGATTCTTACGGCGGTCCTTGGTGCCATACTCGATGAATGTACCGATAGCGGCATCCACGAGGCAGTGGTTATTCCAGAAAGCATATTGCAGGTCGCGCTCGATCAGCAGGCGGTTCTCAGGATCGGCAAGAGCCATTAAGAGGGTTGCATAGCCGTTACTGATATGGCGGGACTCGTCGGATTGGACAGAAAGGAAGACGGTTGGTAAGAGATAGTCACCATTCGCGGCGGCTTCTGAGGGCATTGCTACAAATAACGTATTTGTAAAGGCTGTCTCAGCAACGATCTGGAGGTAGACGTTGGCCGCTGTCACGGCATCGCCAGTTGTGAAGCCTTCGCCGAACTGACGACCAATCGTTCCAGCATAACATCTGTCGAAGGACTTTTCAGTAGTATCGAATCCAGTCGGATCAATATAGTTCTTCATGTAATAGCGTTTCAGATGCATCTGGATCGTTGAGTGGCGAACCTCGTCAATCATTTGGAGCACAAGGCCATTGTGGAGTTCTGGATTAGGAACGGCTGAAGTTAGTAGAGGCATCGCACGAGCAGCCGAAATTTCCGGAAATGGGCTGATACCCAGGAAGAGTTTCATCCATTCCATCCAGCGAGGCTGCGTCTGACGGAACATGTTGCCACGCAGTGCGCCGTCCATCGCTCCCATTGAGCGATCGTCTTTTTCTTCCTGCATGGGGAAGTACGACTGCATGACCTGTTTGAGAGGTTCCTTTTTAGGAGCCTTGTGGAACGTGTAGTCCGTCGGATACTTCTGGACCGGTGTTGCAAATGTGGGTTCCCAGGAGAGTTCCTGAATTTTTTGATACGCCCTGGTCAGGCTGGCACGAGCCATAGTGATGTTTCTCCTTTTCTGACCACCTGGTGGGATAGTCATTCCTCAAAGATAGAACATTTCAACGTATGGGAAGTAAACGAAAAAGACTCGCCTCGTGTAAGTGAGTCGCCATCGCATAGTAGTTCAAACCACAATCCGATCCAGCGGCCTGCGCCACACCAAAACTATACCAGAGGCAGGTAATACAAAGGTGAAAATCAAGGCGATGCAGGTGAAAATTTGGTGAAAAATTTTCACCTGGTGCTTTTTAACGCTTACTTTTGGATAGACAAAGTCACCTAAATGGTTTATAGTCTCCTAAGAAGAAGATTGATTTTCCCCATAGGTCTGAAAATTCTGTAGTGCGATTCGACTGCTTTTTTCTGGCTTAGCGCCTCCTTTCTGTTCATTATGAGGACAATATATTCCCTTAAAGCTCATGCTTTAAAGGAAGCTTCAGGCTCTTACATACCTTGATCTGCCACGCTGCAAGTCCATCGATGACTATTTGGCCCGGCACTATTTGCACATTTTCACGCGTTTGTTAATAACGCGTTTTAACAGCGACATCCTGGTATCCCCGTCGCTTTTCGGGTCGGATAATGGCGAGGTAGCTATTTCCTTACCCTGATTACATTGAGGTAGAGATATGCTCAACCAGCAACATAACTTTTACCTATCAATCGCCTCACCAACAGAGATCGAACAAACAGCACGACAGTTGCGGATGATTCGTGAGGGCTTTCTGACTACTGGTAGTCTGGCAAGATATACTCCGCGCTCCCTTATTCTGGACTCCTGGCAGCGGTGCCATTCACTGCATGTGAATCCCGGCAGACGTTATGCTCCGCTCGCCGCCGCTCGCGAAACACAACTCGCCCATCTGCGCGAAAGTAATTATCTGCTGATTCACGCGGCTACTCCGATCCTGAAACATCTAACAGATTTTCTCGCCGACTCAGGCTATGTGATCGTGTTAAGCGATGCCAACGGCTGCCTGCTAGAGGTGGTTGGCGATATGACCATTCGACGACGATTGGCTCGCATCGATTTTGTGCCGGGCGGAAACTGGAGCGAGGCGGCTGCTGGCACCAATGCCATCGGAACCGCTCTTGCAGATGGACATGTCGTCCAGCTTATGGCGGCGGAACACTATTGCGATGGCTGGCAAGATCTGACCTGTACCGCCGCTCCCATTCATCATCCTTTAACCAATAAAATTGTGGGTATCCTCGATGTTACGGGCAACTATCGCCTCATCCGGCCTTTCCTCACCAATTCGCTAGCAACAGCCGCCTTAGAAATTCAGCAGCAGATGCGCTTCTTACTGCTGAATAGTCTCGATGAACCTCGTCTGCCGCTTTTATGGAAAAACGTTGTCGGCATTCCAGAGAAGCCATCCATGAATACATATGAACCACCTCAGTCTGGCCAGCAGGAGCTTCTTTCT
>DASSXK010000398.1:0-2417 GCA_035703945.1 Ktedonobacteraceae bacterium
ATCTCCATCCTTTGGGGTGATTTACGAGGGCCGGCCGATAATGAGTTTTAACAAAATAATCGGGGTAGGTGGTGGGTTTCCGACTGGCCGATAAATCGGCGGTGGCCGCGATAAATCGGGCCCTACGGGGGGGCCGCATCCGTTCACCATACCTCTGTTATTTCGTTACAGTTCATAATTGGCGATGGCGGCGATACATCGCGCCCTACGGTTCACCCGGAAGGATAGAGACCCTGTCAAGATTGAATCTTGACAATCGCCTTACGTGTGAGATATATTTTGAGACAGATGGTTGTTACCAACAATTATTGTTACAAGCAACCTGTTGCTTGAAATAAACTAAAGGTGCGACGATAGACACGACTTTGACTTCACAGAAACACACAGTGGTAGATGAGCAGGCAGAACGCTTTATAGCCTCGTTTTCAGATCTGCGCAAAGTCTTGGGAGCAGGATTCAAACATGCTCACCAGCAGGGGTTTAGCACGACGCAATTCATGGTGCTGGGGCTGGTCGAGAAGGCGCAGGAGACTGAACCCTGCACAATCAGTTCGATTGCTCGGAGGCTGGGAATCGATCCTGCGACAGTTGTGCGTACGGTAGATAGCCTCGAAAAACGCGGGCTGGTGGAACGCCGACGCGATAAGCAGGACCGTCGCCAGGTCTTCGTCGAGTTCACCACTGCTGGCCACGCTGCTCTCATGGAAGCTCATCAGCATTTCATCACTCGCATTCGTACCATATTCCTCTCTATGAGCGCGGAGGGGCGCGCTTCCCTGCTCAACGGGTTAGAGGAGTTTGTACGGGTTGGGCAGGAGATACCTGTCGAGCAGGAACCCGAACAGCACATACTGCATACATAAATAATGGCCGTTTCCCCTTGACAAAATACGATATATCGGTAAAATTGGGAGAGAATACGATATATCGGTAATCAGAATGGAGATATGGAAGCATGATCAAATTGCTACGGTTTATGAAACCGTATCGGCTGATACTCGTGCTTGTTGTGGTGCTTGCTTTTGCGCAAGCCATAGCAAACCTGTACCTGCCCACCTTGTTTGCGAATATTGTCGATAAAGGGATTATTGGTAAGGATATCGGCTACATTTGGCGAACCGGCGGCATTATGTTGCTGATAACTTTCGGGGGTACCGTTGCTGCGGTCGTCGGCATTTTCTTTTCTTCTCAGGTGGCGACCGGATTTGGCAAAATCATCCGCGCCAGGCTGTTTACCCACGTGCAACAATTTTCGCTGCATGAGTTCGACACTGTAAGCACCTCCTCGCTGATTACTCGCACCACTAATGATACGACGCAGGTACAGCAGGTGATGATCCTGGTGCTAAATATCATGATCACCGCCCCATTCACATTGATTGCCGGGATTATCCTGGCGCTCAACCAGGATGTCGGACTCGCCTGGATTCTATTGGTGGTCATTCCAATCCTTGTGGGCACTATCGTGCTCCTTATGAGCAAGGCCATTCCGCTGTTCCGCATCATGCAGACGAAACTGGATAAGCTCAATCTCATCCTGGATGAAGGTCTGACCGGGGTGCGCGTAGTGCGGGCGTTTGATCGTCAGAAGTACGAGGAGCACCGCTTTGACGAGGCCAACCTGGATTTGACCAATGTTGCCATCAAAGTGAACAGGATGGTAGCGGCGCTCATGCCGATTATGATGCTGGTCTTGAACCTTTCCAGCATTGCTATTCTCTGGTTCGGCGCTATCCGCATCAATAATGGACAAATGCAGGTGGGAGCGCTGATCGCCTTTTTGCAATATGCTATGCTGATTCTGTTCGCACTGTTGATGATCTCGATGATGTTCATCATGCTCCCGCGCGCTGCGGCATCCGCAGACAGAATTAACGAGGTGCTGGCGATCGAGCCTGAAATCAGGGATCCCGACCATGTGAAGCGGGCCGACAAGCAAAAGGGGTATGTGGAGTTCCAATATGTGACCTTCAGCTATCCTGGTGCGGAAGAGCCCGCGCTCTCCCACATTTCTTTCAGCGCTGCCCCTGGCGAGGTAACGGCCATCATCGGCGGCACCGGCTCAGGCAAATCGACGCTGGTGAGCCTGATGCCGCGTTTTTACGATATCGACAGCGGCCATCTCCTGGTTGACGGCGTAGATGTCCGCGAGATGGCGCAGGAGCATTTGCGCTCGAAAATCGGTTTCGTGCCCCAAAAGGCAGTCCTCTTTTCGGGAACTGTTGCGGAAAATATCCGCTACGGCAAGGAGGATGCAACGGACGAAGAGGTGAGGCATGCCGCCGATGTCGCTCAAGCCACCGAGTTTATCTCGGAGATGAAAGATGGCTTTGATTCCATAATTGCCCAGGGAGGCACAAACGTGTCGGGCGGACAGAAGCAGCGTCTCTCGATCGCGCGCGCCCTGGTGAGAAAGC
>DASSXK010000537.1:0-12967 GCA_035703945.1 Ktedonobacteraceae bacterium
CCGCCGTCCGAGTCATCTCGACAGCGGCTTGAGCAAAAGGTCAAAGGCGATCCGATTGTCAAGGAAGTCATGCGAATGTTCTCTGCCAGTATCGCAGATATTCGCCCAAAGTAAACAAGGAGTAATTCTTTAGCATGAATATGCGTGAAATCCAGAAGATGCAGCAAAAACTCTTGAAGATGCAAGAGGAGCTTGAAGCCAGTGAATTTACCGGAACCGCTGGTGGTGGCGCTGTTACCGTGGTGATCTCCGGCAAGTTTGAAGTCAACAGCATCAAGATTGATCCCGAAGCGTTCGATCCTTCGGACATTGCTGAACTGGAAGGCATGGTTGTGGCTGCCTCGAAGGATGCCTTCGCAAAAGCTACAGATGCTCAGCAGAAACTTGTTAGCAATGCCACCGGCGGTATGAAGATTCCAGGCATGATGTAGTAAGCCATTCACTTCGTTGACTGAAAGCGTCGGTTTGCAGAAGAGTTGCCTGCTTGTCAGGCTTTTAGCAGATGTGAGAGCGTCGTTACGAATTGTTTTGTAACGCCGCTCTCGTGGGTGACTGTTCTGGAAGCCATTGCAAGCCTGCCAGGGGTCTGGCAACCAATCTAAGAAAGGTAAAGGGGGAGCTTTCTTCTCGATCTCCGCAAGGGGATAGCATTCGCCCCGAAGTTTTATGAATAATATTGCGCCGCCCGTTGCTGCGTTGATCGATGAATTTTCCAAGTTGCCCGGCGTTGGAGTCAAGACTGCTCAACGCTTCACCTTCTTCTTGTTGCGCAGTCCAGATGACCAGGCTCGCCGCCTTGCCGAAGCGATTGTGCGTATCAAGGAGCGTACCGTCTATTGTTCGCGTTGCTTCAATATTACCGAATCTAATCCCTGCCCAACGTGTAGCGACCCGGCTCGTGATCAGGATGTCATCTGCGTCGTTGAAGAACCGCTCGATGTTCTGGCCTTAGAGAAAACCGGTAGCTACAAGGGTCTTTATCATGTGCTGCATGGAGCTTTGTCTCCGATGGATGGGATTGGCCCCAGCGAGCTACACATCGATAAACTCGTCGAACGGGTCCGCAAAGACAAAGCCCGTGAAGTCATTCTGGCGATGAATCCAAACTTCCAGGGCGAATATACCGCAAACTACATTAAGGATGAACTGCGGCCATTGGGACCCAAAGTCACAGGTTTGGCGCGTGGACTTCCACTGGGCGGAGATCTGGAGTACGCGGACGAAGATACCCTGCGCCGCGCACTCGAAGGCCGACGTGACATGTAAGTGCCTCTCTTCTTATTGTCAACCGGGGTTTTATGAAAGAATGTACACTTGACACACATATACGTAAGTGGTACACTTGTTCTACATTCGTGGAATATGGACTTGAGAGAATCCATTTCCGCTTTCTTCACCCCGCAAAAGAATTACTATGTGTATCACTGAAAACCAGCGATGGCGGGTGAGCACAAGCATGCTCTTTATTAATACAATCCAAATTTATAACTCACTGGACTCTTTGGAGAGTTTAAGGACATCATAAGAAGGAGGAATGCAGGGGTGAAAGTGCGGGAAGGACGTTTGTTAAGAACGGCCTCCTTGTCTATAGCAGTACCCTTGTAGAAAACACATGCCAGCAAGTAAAAAGGAAAAATCTATGGTAGATCGAAGTACCTATACTCCATCTGCCGGTATGAGCGAGCGCGAAAAGGCTATTGACCAGGCTCTCCAACAGATTGAGCGGCGGTTTGGTAAAGGCGCGATCATGAAGTTGGGAGAGGCTGCTCGTGTCCAGGTTGAGGTGATCTCAACGGGCTCGGTGGCGCTGGATGTCGCTCTTGGTGTGGGTGGAATACCACGTGGTCGTATCACAGAGATTTATGGCCCTGAGTCCTCCGGTAAAACAACCCTCTGTCAGCATATTATTGCCAATGCTCAGCGAGCAGGCGGCTATGCGGCATTTATCGATGCCGAACATGCTTTTGATCGTACCTATGCTTCCCATTGTGGCGTTGATATTACCAACCTGCTTATCTCCCAGCCCGATACTGGTGAGCAGGCGCTGGAAATTGTGGACTCCCTCGTTCGCAGTAACGCCGTTGATGTGGTGGTGGTTGACTCCGTTGCCGCTTTGACCCCACGCGCTGAGATCGAAGGCGAGATGGGTGATTCCCACGTTGGCCTTCAGGCTCGCTTGATGAGTCAGGCCATGCGTAAGCTGACTGGCGCGATCAGTACCTCCAACACAAGTGTTATCTTCACAAACCAGCTTCGTGAAAAAGTCGGCGTGATGTTCGGAAATCCAGAGACAACTGCCGGTGGTAAGGCCTTGAAGTTCTATGCCTCCGTGCGCCTGGATATTCGCCGTACCGACTCGATCAAACAGGGCACCGATGTCATGGGTAACCGCACCCGTGTTCGTGTCGTTAAGAACAAAGTTGCGCCGCCATTCCGGGTGGCCGAGTTCGATATCATGTATAGCGAAGGTATTTCGCGCGAGGGCGGTCTGATTGACCTGGGCCTCGAAATGAACCTGGTCAAGAAGAGTGGTGCCTGGTTCACCGTCGGCGATATTCGCCTCGGCCAGGGTCGTGAGAATGCCAAAGACTTCTTGCGTCAGAACACCGATGTTGCGAACGCGATCGAGGAACAGATCCGCAGCAATATTGCTTCCTTCAAAAACGAAGAACTTGCCGGTGTACCAGCGACCGATGGGGCGACGGGCGAGGCAGAGCCGATTGCCGTTATCGACGATAGCGACGAGTAAGCCTGGCCTTTCAATTCGTTAACTGAACAAATGAGCAGCAGACACGTGATAAGCACCGCTTCAGGCGGGAGATTTCCAACGTTGTCTGCTGCTCATGTTTTTATTAAGTGCGAGCGCGCTTTCAGGTCTTTTTAGAGCAGGAGACAGCCTGTTTCTGGCTACTCCTTCTCTTCTCCCGTATCGGGTCGGGTATCTTCTAAAATGCCTGTTAGCTCGCTATCCAACTCCTGTGGCGGCAGGTGGACCAGGGATTTTTGCGAATCTGATAGTAGTGGCTCCAGTTTTTCACTCTCGATCAGTGGAGGCTCCAGGGCATTTGCGACCGACTCGCGTTGGTGCCAATAGGTTGCCACATCTGCCGGGTCCACCTCGCCCAGATTCCCTTTTTCAGCATGGTCCATTGACCAGCTCAGCACCGCGTCATCCAGGTGAATTTCATGACCGGCCTTGACGCTCATATCCCACTTATGCTGCATAATCGCGAAGTAGGCCTGCATTGGATCTTGCTCGTGGGTCAGGTTTTGTCGCAGCAGCAGGATTGCCGGAAGGTGATAGTTGTGATACCAATCGTGGGCCGCTTCCTCAATGCTGATGTTGCGCCTGGCCCGCTCGCTCATCAAAGCCTGGTGTCCCAGGATGAGATTGTAGAAGCGCCGGGCGTGTTTGCGCGGCATGGAAATTCCCAGTAGATCTTTGATGCGCTGATGATACCAGCCGGGAGAGACCGTTGCGAAACTTTGCAGCGTGTGTCCACTGATGCTGAGCAACGAAAAGCCCCATTTGTTTAGATTGCTCAATAGATGTTGGGCGCGAATAAGCGTATCGGTGCGTGTGCTTTCAGTCAGAAGGAGATGTTCGCGCCTGATCCAGCGGTAGCGTTGAGCGAAGTAGCGGTAATCGTCCTGGCTGAGTACTTCGTCGGACTCAGGCAAACCACGGGCCTCACGCAGATCTTCAGATTGCCATGCCAGCGACTCTGAGAAGAGCTCCATATCTTGTTGGCGCAGTCCTTCGCTGATCGGCCCATCAAAGATTTCCGTTGTTTCGGCGTCAGCCATAATCGCCAGAATCCGCTTGCCATCAACGCGAATCAGGATGTTTGCCAGTGAGGGATCGCCCCAGTAGACACCATGTTCGTGCAACTCTACCATCAGCACTGCGATTGCGGATAAGAGTCGCTGCTTATTGCGGCGATTAAAGGGCAGGCGAAAGAGCAGCACATGTGGTACAACGCGAGGTGACAGCCGCGTCACCGTATAGCCACGGTCGCTATTGATATATTGTTCAAATCCGCCGGGTCCTGAAATCCCCAATGCTATCGGTTTTTCTTTTACAACTACAGAGCCAATTGGTTGCAGTGAAGGAATGCCCCGGCGCTCGATTTCGCGCAGGCTGCTGATCTCTCGTAGCGCCATGCGTGGTGTTGTCTCCTTGATCGCATAGCGCCCGCCGCTGCGTTCTACAAACATGACGGGGTGGCGTGACTCTCCACGCCTTATATTTAGCGGTACGATCCCATTTTCGGGCCATTCTTCCAGGGGAACGTGCCAGGGAAGGTCTTGCAGATAATAACGTTCCAGAGAGCCCATATCAAAGGTCACGCTTGCCGTCTCGTCCTTAGGTGTGCTTTTATCTCGCTGCATTCACATCCTACCTGTATTGAAATGCCTTGTTTATCGTAAGAAGCTTTTGGTCTGATTCCACTATTCTCATTCTGATTCTATTATAAAATATTTCTCCATTGCACCTGAGCAATAATTGACCTTAAGATTGAAACGAGAGGGTTATGGATATTGTTTCAGTTTTATGCAATTAACTTATTGAATCGAAGTCATTTATCCTCCCTCTTCTGCGTTTTCTCAGATTGGGGAGGCTGCTCAGGAAGCAAGTGG
This sequence comes from Ktedonobacteraceae bacterium, assembly GCA_035703945.1. Lineage (GTDB taxonomy): Bacteria > Chloroflexota > Ktedonobacteria > Ktedonobacterales > Ktedonobacteraceae > DASSXK01. Next base: position 4,642 of record DASSXK010000537.1, read on the forward strand.
TATAATACACAACTAGACGCAATTCGCTCAGGCGTGATTTTGTAAGCCAGGAGGGCACGCTTGTAGCCGGGCTTGCAGGCTTATTTCAGAGGAGACGCTCGTCCTGTTGTAGGCGTAGGTCTGGTGATGTAGGTAGAGCGAATCGAAATATCGTGAGCGGAGATGCTCTACCCTCAATCAATGACGTGAATACATGTAAACGCATGTAGAAAGGCAGGTGGTATCCAATGGGCTCAGTAACATTTAGTTTCTTGAATGAAGTAGTGCTGGTCACAGGAGGATCGCGCGGCCTGGGACTTGAGATCGCCCAGGCTTTTGGGACGGCCGGGGCAACGGTCGTGATTACCGCTCGCCGTGAGCAATGGCTGTTGGAAGCCGAAAAAAATCTGAAGGATCAGGGGATTCGCGTCAAGGCCATGGTTTGTGATGTCTCTGACCCCTCTTCGGTGGAAACGACCGTACAGCGTATTTTGGCCGACTATGGTGACATCAATGTGCTGGTGAATAACGCGGGTCTGACCTGGGGCGCACCGGCTGAGACGATGCCGCTGGAGCGTTGGCATCAGGTGATTAACGCCAATATCAATGGCACCTTTCTGATGTCACAGGCCGTTGGACGCTACATGCTGGAGCATGGGAGTGGCAGCATTATTAACGTTGCTTCGATTGCGGGCATTGGTGGTGGCCAGATGCAGACGGTTGGTTATAATACGAGTAAAGCGGCCGTCATCAATCTCACGCGTGCGCTGGCGATTGAATGGGCGCAACGGGGAATTCGTGTCAACGCGATTGCTCCCGGCATGTTTCGTACGCGTATGACCGAGGCCATCCTGGATCGGGCTGAAGAACTTGTCGCAAGTTCAACTCCGATGGGGCGAATCGGCCAGCCTGGGGAGCTTGCTCCAACCGTTCTCTTCCTGGCTTCAAACGGGGCCAAATATATCACCGGACAGGTCATTCCAATTGATGGTGGCCGAACGGCGATGTAAGTTTCCGGTTGTTTATGTTGTAAAGCGAGAGCTTGCTTCTCTCAACCCTTAGTGGGTATAAGAGAAGCAAGCTCCTTTTTATTGAAGATAGAGCAGGCTTAACAAGCTTTACTTGAAGGGCTGAAATTTCGCCTGTGAGTGCCACACGGGAGTATTTTATATTCAGTGAACTGTTGCGAATTATCAGGCAGAAGGATGAGGCCGTCAACAATAATCGGACTCTGCCAGTGCAGCGAACCAATGCTGCCACCCGCTGATCCCTGTGTACTCTGCCACAATATGGTCCCCGTTTTGGGGTCCATCGCACGCAGATTACCACTTCCCTGGACATACAAGATATTGTTTGCGATGAAGGGCGAGCTGCCGCCGTTATTGGCATTGAAGTAGGCCTGCTGGAAGTGGCTGTGTCCATTCTGATCGGTAATAATTTTGTATGCGACCAATCCATGACACATATCAGTCAGGAAGACCCAGGTCACGTTGTTGGTATCATTCCAGGCAACGGGTTGGGAGTCAACGTCGCAGGTTTGTGGCAGGTTGATCGTATCGATTGCTCCTCCAACGTGATTGGGGCCATCTTGATTGGATAAGTTGTTGCGATTGATCAAGCGGACCCTGGAATCCTTACTGGCTTGTACCAGCATGAAAGGTGATTTGCTTCCGGACTGCTCAGGAAGCATAACTGGTGCGGAGCTTCCCAGGTCTCGATCGTGTGTCTGTAACGACACGTAATTGCTAGGGGTGTAGCTATCGAGCAGTTTGCTGAGGTCTGGGGTCAGTTTCAGGACGCTATCGCCATAATCGTGGCCTCCCTGATTGGCATCAAAATCGCCGTTGCCGGTTGCAACAAAAACATCATGCGTCAGGGGATCGATAACTGCTCCCGCTCTTGCCCAGATCGCGCTCTGGACATGAGAGCAGTAATTTGCTTTCGATGGGTCATCGCTCAGGAGCTGATGGATTGTGGCACAGTCGGCGTTGAAGATGGTTTTCTTGCCATCGGAAAGTCGGATGGCGACGGCATGTCCTTCATAATGTCCCGCGTCGCCGGGATAGCCGCCGAGCGTTGCATAGAGATAGCCATTTCCAATATTTAAGGAAGCCGAGCCTTTTTCGACATCGGGCATAAGGGTGACTGTCTCCGGCCAATGCTGATCTTGTACCTCGCTGCCGTCATAGGTAGCGTATTTATGGACCTTGCCGTCCAGGCCATAGCTATAGACATAACTGTGTGAGGGATCGAGCGCCGGACTGCTGGTCGTATAGCGGGGTCCTGAGGTCGTTTTCTTCCAAAGCTCTGTCCCATCTGAGGCATTTAAGGCCAGCAGGCTGCCAGCTTTGGTAGTCACGAAGATGATTGATTTGGTGCCTGTATTTGTCTGGGTAGAAGGGAGCAGAATAGGCGAGCTATCAGTTGCGTCTATCGTGACCTGCCACCAGCGGGTGAGATTTGCCAGCGTGTTTGTTTTAATTAAGGTCTCGTGGGTATTGATGCCACTCCGACTGCCGCCGCCATCAAAGGCTGGCCAGTCGATCGCTGGCAATGGTTTTGGCGCAACGTGTTGTAACTGCTGCGCGTACGCGGCGGGGGAGAGGTTTAGCAGTCCCAGGCTGCCGATGAGCAGCAGGGCTAAACGCAGGGAGGTTTGAAAATTACTTTTTTGGTGTTTCCAATTTTTTGCACTAAACATCATCATTCTTCTTTGCGTCCTGTGTTTCAATTGCGGAACAGAGTTGTTCGCGGCACTTTTAATTAACGCCTGTCAGGTACCTGCGTTACCTCCTGGAGTGCAGGTATTACAAAATTCCAGTGTCATCAGGCATCTAGACAGGTCATTTGTAGTATAAGAATGGGGCCTAATGGAGAAATGGAAGATAGATAGTGGAGCTGTCCTGGTGCGTTTTATAGAATGAGTCAAAGCTTTGAAACAAAAGTGGGCCTACAAACGTAGTAAGTAAACAAGCAGAAAAAAATTTTTGGGATGTTTGTTGTTAAGGGAAGAAATTTTTTTATAAGACCCTTTGTTGTGCGTCTTATAAAAATAGCCAAGAAATTGAGGTGCAGGTCAAAAAGCCTATAGGGACGCATCAGCCTGAGCGGTCTGTGTCAATGATGACATGCGACCCCACTTGACGTGATGTAGGGATCGCGTTATCATCTGAAACGAGAAAAAGAACTGAAGAAAAAGGTGTATTTCCGTCCATGATGAAGCAATTTGAAGGCCGTAGTTTAGCGCACCCTGGTTGCCTTATAGGTGTAATGTCCGGCTTGATCCTTGGAATTATTCTTGCGGGTGTGCTTGCGGTATATGCAAACACACCGTTAGCGAACCTGCTCTGGATGTGGTTAGGCCTCACCGTTGTGTTGGGGCTTGTCGGTTGGTTTATAGGAGAGCGACTTTCTACTCCTTTTCGTCTACTGAAAAGGGAAAATGAGGTGAAAGAAGTACCAGTAACTGATGAGTATGTAGAAACTCAACCGGAAGCATCTAGTAATATTTCAGAAGATATGTTATAGTATGTATTGCGTCGGTAAATAAAATTCCTGCCAAACCTCATGGCTTTTTACTGACAGATATATGAAGCGACGATGCTTCCTTTTGCGAAGACGCGTGTCGTTCTGTGCCGTATCACCAGTGGAATCTCCAGTGCTGCCGACCCACCAGATACGGGTTTCCCCTTCGTGCTGTCCATCGAATGGTTCTTTGTGGATTCTGATACCAGATCAGCACAAATATGGAGGATACCTTATGACTAGTAATGAATTTCGCCGTCCAGTTTCTGTAGACTTTGCCCCACGGGGTAGTCGCTGTGAATGGTGCGGTGAGCCGGCCGAAAAGCAGTTGACGGCAATTGGTGGAAAATACCATAACGAAGGCGGCTTGTTCTGCCGCGAATGTGGTGAGAAGTTTACCAGTTACGTCGCAAATGCCATCAACCTTGCTGCCATGCAGAATGGCATTCAAGCACTCTAAACGAGAATCCATCTCCTCAAATCGAGGGATTTACAGGTTTCTAAATAGATATAGATGGATCGGTGCTACTACCAGATCCAACTTACGCAAAAAAAACGCCCAACGCAAACTGTAAATGCGTTGGGCAGTTTTTTTATTTCAGCGTTTTACAGGGTATCTCGGCCTGTAGTTTTGTCACGTATCGTTCAAGCAGGAAGGTTACAGGCTCGGCCAGTCTTCTTTGAGCCGGGAAGCGGCAGGCGCTCCTGCACAACACTGACGTTCAACAGGTCTGCCAGGCGAACAACTTCTCGTCGATAATTCGTCCTTCAAAGGCTTGCATATGACGTTACGTCATACCTTATACTCCAGATGAAAGGAGAAAGTGCTTGGATCGCCAGTACTATACAACCAGCCAATTTGCCCAGAAAGCCTCAGTAACGGCCCGCACCTTGCGTTTCTATGACAAGGTTGGACTTCTCTCGCCATCAGACTATACGGAGGCGGGTCATCGACTCTACTCCGACGAAAATCTCTGGAGCTTACAACAAATTCTGGCTCTGAAATTTCTAGGGTTCTCGCTGGAAGAGATTAAAGCCTGCTTGCAGACTGAGCCAGAACATCTACAAAGCGTGCTTGCTCTCCAGAAGGCGATGATGCAAGAGAAACGCAGCCAGCTCGACGCGGTACTGCAAGCGCTGGAGAAGGCTGAAGGACTGCTGAAGGACAAACGGGACGATTGGAAAACTATTCTTATTAACGTGATCCAGGTGATACATATGGAACAGAATAAAGATTGGGTGAATAAATACCTCACCGAAGAGCAGCAGCAGAAGATGGCAGATATCTCCGGCAAGTCGTATAGTTCCGAAGCCTCGCAGAAGATCGCGGAATGGGGCCAGAACTGGACTGAAGAGGACCAGCTTCGTGTCAGTCAGCAATGGAACGATGTCTATACAGAGTTAAGGCGATTGGTTGCGGAAGGGCAAGATCCGACTGGACCGGCAGGCCAGGCCCTGGCGAAACAGCAAAGCGAGCTTGTTGGACAATTTACGCGAGGTGATGCGGAAGTGGAAGCGGGCCTGAAACAATGGTGGAAGAATCACGACGAACTGCCCGCGACCGAGAGGCCGATGGCGATGTATAGCTACAGCAAAGAGGAAGAGACCTTCCTGCAAAAAGCTCTGGCATATTATTATCAGAATAACAATGGTTAAGCCAGGCACTTCACTGATTTAAGTACAATAAAAGCGAGAAGGGCAGATCTTCAAAATCTACTCTTCTCGCTTTTATTGTCTACCTGAAAGCTTCTACAGTTTGGAGGCTAGGCGTAACGTGCCATGAAGGTATCGAGATCGAACTCTTTAGCCTGCTGGGACAACTCGTGCGCAGCCTTATCCATTGTTGGGCGCTCTTCCTGATAGAAGAGACCGATATGTTGTTTGGTTGTATCCATTGCCAGACCCATGGCCTGCAAGCGATCATGTGTATTGTGTTCCTCGCTGATCGGTGAGACCTCTTCATCCCAGGCGTTGAAGGTGTTGTAGAACGTTGGGCAAGGACTCAGGACCTGAATGAACGAGAAACCATGATGATTGACACCTTTTTCGATCAAACTGGCCAGTTCCTTCGGCTTGGCCGAGTAGCCGCGTGCGACAAAGCTCACATTCAATGAGAGGGCGGTCGCAATTGGATTGAACTGGGAGGCCAGCAGACCATAGGGCGTCGATTTTGTTGTATGACCATGAGGTGAGGTTGGGGAGGTCTGGCCCTTGGTCAGGCCATAGATCTCATTATCCATCACGATCACAGTGATATCGATATTGCGAAGCGCCGCGTGGACCAGATGACCTGCTCCGATGCTGAAGAAGTCGCCATCACCACCGACCGCAATTACCGTCAGATCGGGGCGAGCCATCTTCATACCCTGAGCAACCGGGAGGGCGCGTCCGTGGACGCTGTGGAACCCGAATGTATCAACAAAGTGAGGCAGACGGCTAGAGCAGCCGATACCTGAAACAACCACCGTCTGATCCGGTGAAAGCTTTAAGTTTGCCATGCCACGATAGACAGCATTCAAGACGCCAAAATCGCCACAACCCGGACACCACGTTGGTTTTACTTCACTTTTATAATCTTTTGGTGTAAGAACAGCAGTTGTTTGAACCACGATTAGCTAACCTCCTCGATTGCCCGCAGTATTTCGCTCGCGGTGAAAGGAATTCCCCCAAATTTATTAACGCGAATCGCCTGCAAGCCGTATTTCGCACCGAGCAGATTGGCAAGCTGCCCCGAGTAGTTACACTCCGGAATAATCACTGATTTCACCGAACGAATAAAATCCCGAATAGTGCGGTTTGGCAAAGGCGAGAGAATTTTCAAATGCAAGGAAGCAACTTTATAACCATCGGTGCGTGCACGATCGACGGCCTCTTGAATCGTCCCCTCGGTGGAACCCCAACCGATCAGGCCGATAGTTGCGTCTTCGTCGCCGTAGCGTTCGGGCTGTGGGAGCTCTTCTGCTGCGGTATCGAGTTTGCGGAAACGTTTCTCCATCATGGCAACGTGATCTTCTGGTTCGTAATCGGGATGGCCGTGAATATCATGTTCCAGTCCGGTTGCTACATAGGTCGGCGCTCCGGCTCCGGGAGCGGTGGTCGGTGAAATACCGCTGGCGGTATAGGTATAGCGGGCGTAGGCCTCATGTGCGGCTGCTCCCACAGGGGCGAGCTGGCCGTTTCCGTTGCCATTAAGATGACCATTTGTTTGACCATCTTTATAGGTCAGGCGCTCTTGAATTTCGCGTGGCTGGAAGGCGCTGCGATCAACGCTTTCAACGCGGGCCGTCAATGATTGATCGGTCAAGAAAATGACTGGCATCTGGTAGCGTTCGGCCATATTGAAGGCCAGGATCATCAGATTGTAGCAGTCTTCGACGTTGGCCGGGGCTACAATCATGCGGGGGGTATCGCCATGACTGGCGTTGAGCGCGAAGCTCAGGTCTGATTGCTCCATCTTTGTCGGCATGCCGGTACTTGGGCCTGCGCGTTGCGCGTCCACAATTACGGCTGGCAATTCGGCCATTGAGGAGAAGCCAATCAGCTCGGTCATCAGCGAGAAGCCTGGACCAGAGGTTGCGGTCATTGAACGCACCCCCCCAAAGGAGGCTCCTAAAACGGCTGCGAGAGCGGCGATCTCATCTTCGGCCTGCAAGAAAGTGCCTCCCACCTGGGGGAGCTCTTTCGCCAGACCCTCCATGATATCGCTGGCTGGTGTAATCGGATAGCCAGCAAAGAAGCGGCATTTGGCTGCCAGGGCACCGGCAACTACGGCCTGATTTCCATTCAGGACCACGCGATCAGCTTTTTCAACCGGGCGGAGTTGGTAGGGATCTTGCTTGGTGAGCTTTTCTGTGACATATTTTTTTGATATGTCGAGGGCAAGCATATTCTTTTCCATCAAGATCGGCGAAGATTTGCGTGATTTTGCCAGTTTTGATTGGACAACTTGAATAATAGCTTCCAGGGGAGGGCCAAATAAACCACAGATCGCCCCCAGCATCACCATATTTTTGGTCTGAAAAAGTTGGACTTCTTTACGTGCAATCTCGCTAAATGGGACAGGATACATAATAAAATCGCCGGCATCAGGAGTGAAATCAGCCGGATCATACATGAGTACGCCACCGTGACGAAGTTCGCCGACGTTACGATCAAATGCCTCACGATTCAGGCAGATCAGCACATCTGCATAGTCACCCATGGACTTAATAGGACGGTCTCCAATACGAACCTGAAACATACAGGGTCCACCGAGGATCTCGGCTGGGAAGGTGCGAAAGGTATAGACATGGTAACCCCAGCGTGCGGCGGCCAGTGCCAGAATATCACCACCAGAGATGGTTCCTTCGCCCGACTCGCCTCCGATCCTTATTGTTACTTCATTCTCCATCGAATGCCCCCCTGGGAAAAATTATCGCCGCACCATCTTTTGAAGATGGCGCGGCACTTACGATGCGGGATTGGTGTCTGTGAGTATGTTCTTCCAAAAAATGCCGTAGGCATAATTTCCTGGAGTAAATAAGACCTCTGATTTGGGAGTCGCTGCTCTTCTACCACTGTGCCAGAAAGCAGTGAAACACAGGTTGCAAGCCCGCTATCATTCATCGATTGTTTCTTGTCTGCTCTTGTGCATCCTCATCCGTTTCCTACTCTTTCTCATATGTGAAGAATAGGATCTATACTATGATGTTCTCTATTATAGCACACTTAATTGATCATTAACACATCAGTGGTACTTGATTTTTATCGATTTTATGAAAATCCAGGCATAATAAAGCATATAATTACAATGTAATGTTGTTTCTGCAAATCGATAGAAAGC
>DASSXK010000609.1:0-2203 GCA_035703945.1 Ktedonobacteraceae bacterium
GGGGTTGTCGAGCAAGGCACATCGAGTGTTAGCGAGGCCGACCTTACAGGCGAGCCGGTCCCGGTTCGTAAGGCGGCCGGAGCAGCCATCTTTTCCGGTAGCGTCAACCTGGATGGCGTGCTTGAGATACGGGCCAGCAAACGCAGTGCCGAAAGTAAATATGCCCAGATCCTCAAACTGGTTCAAGAGGCTCAGGACAGAAAAGCCCCTATTCATCGGTTGGCGGACCGCTATAGCCTGGTGTTTACAACAGCCACAATTGTGCTGGCACTAGCCGCCTGGATCATCTCGAAGGACAGTGTCTACGCCCTGGCCGTTCTGGTTGTCGCAACGCCCTGTCCTTTGATTCTGGCAACACCAATTGCCATTATGTCGGGCATCGATATTGCTGCCCGACATGGCATTATCGTCAAAAGCGGCGCGGCAATTGAGCAGCTTGGTGAAGCGGATATCGCAGTCTTCGACAAGACTGGTACCCTTACCATCGGCACCCCACACGTTACGACAATTGAGCTGGCCGATCGCACACTTCCCGAAGACCAACATTCCAGAGAAGAGAAGCGGTTGCTCTATTACGCGGCAGCCGTGGAGCAGCTTTCGACCCATATCCTGGCCCACGCTATCGTTGAAGCGGCCCTGAATCACAATATTACGCTCACGCCCGCTACCAACTTTGAAGAAACCTTTGGCAAGGGCGTCTCCGGCCTGGTCCCAGCGTTTATGGATGAAGAAGAGCGCCTGGCTGGCATAAAAAACACGAATCCGCCGATAGCGGTTGCAGTCGGCAACCGAACCTTTATGCAACATCTGGAAATCTCGATCTCGCCTGAGTTGATTGCCGAACGGGCAGAAAGAATCGAGCAGGGCCAGTTATGTAGCTTTATCACACTTGATGGCAACACCTGCGGCCTGATCGTGATGGAGGATGTACCTCGTCCAGAACTTGCTCGCCTTTCGGATGCACTTAAAAAGGAAGGGATCAAAAAGACCATCCTGCTGACCGGCGATAGCGAGACAGTCGCCCAGAAAATCGGACAGGCCGCTCATATGGACCAAATTATCGCCCGCTGTCTGCCTGAAGATAAAGTGAAAGTGGTAAGCAAGCTGCAAGCAGAACAATCTAACGTCTTGATGGTCGGAGACGGCATCAACGATGCCCCCGCCCTGGCAACGGCCTCAATTGGTCTGGCGCTCGGCTCGCAGGGCTTAACGGCAGCGGCAAGCGCCGCCGACGCCGTGCTGCTTTCAACCGATATTCTGCGTGTTGTAACAGCCGTGCATCTGGGACGCGCTGTCATGCGCATCGCCAGGCAAGGCATCTGGATTGGGATGGGACTCAGTGGGATCGCGATGCTGTTTGCGGCCTTTGGCTATATTGCTCCCGCCCCCGGAGCAATCTTGCAGGAAGGAATCGACGTGCTTGTGATCCTCAATGCCCTGCGCGTAGGTAACATTCGCCGCCACCTGGCTGAAAATTAAAAAGCACCTCGATTGTATTGTGATACGGTGCGACCAATATGTGAGGAAGTAGTGATTCCTCCATTGTATGCTTCTGAAGAATACGGCACTCCATTTTTGAGGTGATGGAGCATTCGTAGGGCACATATCAACAGATTGCGTACGCAATGACGCTCACGCAGACCTGTTGATGTGAAAACAGGTCGTACATTCGTCAGAAAGGGAACGACCATGACACAAACAGATCCAACCTTTAGGGATGACAAAGAAGAATTAACGGTTCAGGGCCATGAGCTGGTCCATAAGATGAAAGAGCTTCTCCGCCAGGGCAACGTCCGCCGCATTATTGTAAAACAGGGAGGCCGCACTCTCGTAGAATTTCCTCTAACAGTGGGAATTGTGGGAGCACTCCTGGCCCCAGAACTGGCAGCCATCGGCGCCATCGGTGCACTAATTGCGGAATGCAAGCTGGAAGTTATTCGGACGGATCAGGCATGAGCAATCACTGGCAGCATTGCTGGTGATTCTGCTATTGGCAGCACAGGCTGAATTCCTGGCAATGCTGTATTTCTCCTGTATCAACGGAGGCACCCATCTTGCAAGGATGGGTGTTTTCGTCTTTCTATCTTCCTCATCAAAAACGCATGGAGCGCACGCCCCCCAAAAAACAAAGCTATAACTCAAGCATCCAATCCCAAAGGGGCCGCCAGAGATTACCATTCCTGGATCGAAAAAATCAGGTTGA
>DASSXK010000171.1:0-8743 GCA_035703945.1 Ktedonobacteraceae bacterium
ATTCTGTCCACGCTATCTAAAAGTGGAAACTTAATTTAGTCATAACATACCACATTAGTATGATCCAACGCTATAGTTATGGAAGTCAAATTTGCCGATTTTATGGTGTTCATGGAGATTTCTAATCTCTGCTAATTAACGGCTAAGCTATTACTATTTGGTTAGTGGTTTGTCCTTCATTTCGGGGCAAGCCTCTTGCAACCCCCATCGCCCCGCATTTGTTGACAGTTGACCTTAAAACAGGCATACTTGCCTGCGAGATCCACGTTCGACAGACTACAATCGTGGAGCATCGATTGCTCCCAGGGGGACATCGCATGAGCCGCTTCATTCAGGCTTTTTCTGCATTACCTCAGACGACCATGCGCCGTTTACGCACGACTCCAGCCTACTTTTTTTTAATCTGGCGTTGGACTACCTGGCTGTACGCCTTCCTGTGGATTCTATTCAGCACCTCCAGAATTAGTATAGCTCTCGTCTTGTTGGCCGTCACCTTCGTTCAATCACTGATTATTACGTTGTATGCACCATTTCAGACGCTTTTTTCAGATCAATCCTGGCTCTCAATCTTTCGACTAAACAAAAAACGTAGTAGTCGACTCCGCAAGCGGCAGCGCCAGATGGTTTCGGGCCATCGCAATCCAACCTATCCCCATCTTCAATCCAGTGCCAGCGAAACCGAACAGGCCGAGCTGCATTCCGACCGGCGCTCCGTACTGTATCGCGATATCCTGATCTATGGACTTGATGTCATTATCTGTGGTCTCGTTACGTATCTTAGCGGTCCCTACTGGTCGCCTGGCTTCGGAGACGGCTCTCCTTTTTATCGCTATGGCTTTTCGGCGGCTTTCGTGGCCGCATTTGCCTATCGCTATAAAGGTGGACTGCTGGCAGCCTTTGTATATGATCTCTTTATCCTGCTCGGCGCGTATTTTCCGCCACCGACAACCGTGCCAGTCTTTTCGATCCACCCTAACATTCAAGATCTGCTCAGCTCGCTGATCGATGTGCCACTGGCTGCCCTGCTGGCAGCTTATCTCGCGACACTGCTGGACAGTTATATCCGCAGCAAACGCCAGGAGCAGGATAACCTTCGACAACAACGCACCCTGCTGGCAGTCGGCGAAACGCTGATCGTTGAGGCCAGCAACAAAGAACGTTTACTAAAAAACAGTGCCAAGCAGATTCGCATCGGCGGCCACTTTGAACGCGTCATCCTGGCAATCATTACTCCAAATATTTCGGATGAAAATATCGTTGAAACAGATTCACCACCCACACTTGAGATCGAACTTTCAATTGAGGCCGGTCTGGTGGACGCGCTCTCGCCCGATACCAGTCGCACATTGCTGGAACATACGGCCCGCACTGGTCAGAAGCTGCTGACCTTTGAAATGCTTTACCAGGAAGACCGCGATGCTTCTTATGGTATAGCACGCTTGTATATGCCCTTTTTTACAGATGGCCGCGTCTCACTGATCCTGGGAGCTGAGAGCGTACGCCAATCCCCCTTTGAGGAAAAACAGGAAAAATTCATGACAATTGTGGGCTCCCAACTGGTCGTAGCCCTGGAAAATATGCGCCTGATCGAGCAAACGGCCGACCTGGCCGCCGCTGCCGAACGTGGCCGCATTGCCCGCGAGATGCATGATGGAGTAGCACAACTCGTCTATATGCTGAGCCTCCATACGGAGACCTGTGCCGCCCTCTCGCTGCGCCTCGAAGAGGAGCTCCCTATCCCTGCTGGCAGCCAGCTTAAACCCCTGACCGAGCGCCTGGACAAGCTAGTGAATATCTCAAAGCAGGCGCTCTGGGAGACACGCCACTATATGTTTACGCTGAAACCCTTGATCAGTGGCACGACAACCATTTCTGAAATGCTCACGAACCAGATCCGTGAGTTTGAAGCTATCAGCGGAATATCCGCACAATTAGAAATTATCGGCCAGGAGAAAACCATCAGCGGAGAGTTGCAGCAACGCCGCAAAATCACTCGCGTCGGCACCGCCATCTTCCGTATCACACAGGAAGCCCTTTCTAATGCCTACAAGCATGCAGAAGCAACCCAAATCCAGATTCGCCTGTATTATCAGACTCATCAAGTCGAAGTCCAGATTGACGATAATGGGAAGGGTTTTCCGACGGAAATGGATTCCGATAGCGGCTCACAGCGCATCTATTCTGGTCATGGGATTCAGGGGATGCGCGAGCGTGCCAGCGAGCTTGGGGGAGAACTGAAAATCCTCCAGCGACCACAGAGTGGGGTTCGTATCATCGCAAGTATTCCCATTTAGCACTATCTCTCAGATAGTCCGCTTGAATACTATCGCTATCGAGGGGTATTCGCTATAATTGAGGAGAAAGACAGGAAGAGTGTTCACAAAATAGCGTATGCTTTAAGCGAAGTTTGAGGAAGGAACAGCCGTCATGACCAGAATCCGACTGATGATTGTTGATGACCATGAAGTAGTGCGGCTGGGCATGCGTGCTGCCTTCGAGCTAGAAAACGATATTACAGTGGTTGGAGAAGCCAGCAATGGCGCTGAAGCCCTTGCCAAAGTCCCGGTCCTGGCTCCCGAAGTCATTTTGATGGATGTTCGGATGGAGAAGCTTAACGGCATCGAAGCCTGCCGAGAAATCAAAAGCCTCAACCCCGCCGTTAAAATCCTGATGATAACATCCTACAGCAATGACGAGGCGATTTCAGCCTCAATCCTGGCAGGAGCCAGCGGCTACCTGCTCAAGAACATCAGCCGGGCCGAACTGCTCAAGTCTATTCGCCTGGTCGCTTCCGGACAGACCTTGCTCGATCCTCAAACGACAAGGCGTACGCTCAGCCGACTCAACTCCTTGAGCCAGGGCACCAGCGTAGCTCCTGGGGACGAGTTGACTGAGCGTGAACGCGAGGTCCTGGCCCTGATCGCTCGCGGCTACACCAACAAACAGATCGCGGAAGCCCTTTTTGTTAGCGAAAAAACTGCCCGCAACCATGTCAGTCATATTCTGGAGAAGCTCGGACTGGCACGCAGAAGTGAAGCGGCGGCCTTCGCCGTCGAACATAAGCTGGTACGCCCTAGAGATACTAACACAGATCAGGAAGGCTCCTGATCGACACACTCCTTTGGAGACAGGCAGCCTGACAACAAATTGAGCAGGCTGCCGTTATAAGGTCAGGGCTGTGGATAGACCCGCAGATTGCTAAAAGCGACATCCGCTGTCGGGGCATTCGCGTTCGGATCAACCGTTGCCAGAAATCCCACGCCACCTGAGGCAAAGTTTCCATCAGTCAGGGCATCTAAAAAGGTGCCATTGATATAAAACAACAGACTCGTGCCACGAGCAATCATCTCCAATGTATTCTTGGAAGCACCTTTCTTCAGGGCCGAGGTCGCAGTCCAATCCTTTAGAACTGTTGGCTGGCCCGAAAAGCGCGAGATTCTGTAATTGCCGTTGGAATCGGCTTCCAGCAGATAACCCGAAAAGTTGTTGAGAAGATCGGCACTTACACGTATCATTAAGCCACCGGAGCGGCCATTGTTGATCTGCATATCCGTCGCCACAGCCAGGTTTTGATACGAATTGGCTTTCTCGCGGCAGCCCTTTTCGTTCGTCAGGCCCTGACCAAGCTTCACATGATAACCATCATTCATAAACACACAGTTCGTGCCATCGTTATCCCATTGAGCGGCAACGGTTTTAGGGTCATTGGGATTGGTCAAATTATCCTGATAGACAGGTGTACCAGCAGTCGCCGTCTGGATCACACCCGGAGTGGCACTGGCGTTGACCTGAGCCGTCGCCGTCGCGTTCGCCTGAGCCGTTGCGCTGGCATGAGCTTGCGCCGTCGCTGTCGCATGAGCGTTGGCCTGGGCCGTCGCCGTCGCGCTCGCCGCATTCGCCTGAGCCGTCGCTGTCGCATTAGGCGTAGCTGAAGGAGAGGGCGCACTGGTTGCAGTAGCCGTAGGCGTAGCTGGAGTATTAGCCTGTTTGAATAAAGGACCGGCAAAGGCGTAGATAGCAGCTCCCGTTAAAAGCAGCAACACGAGAAAGATCACAAGTCCAGCTACCCAGGGCCGCCTGCGTGGGCTGTTGTCCTGGTTCGCATACTGATCATAGCCAGCGAACTGTCCGGCATATTGTGAATACCCCGTTTGCTGTGGGTAGGGTCCCTGCATCGGAGGCTGCTGCCCATACGACTGCACAGGTGGCGCGTAATTATCTCCAGAATTATGAATAACCAGAGGCTCTTGCTGATGCACACCTGTACCCTGAGGCTGGACGTTACGTACTGTTGCCTGATTTTCCAGTGGCAAGGGCAGGGCATAGGGATCGGGCAGGCCCTTCACGGCCCGACAGAAGGCATCGGCCAGTTGGGTAGCTGTGGCATATCGTTGCTCTGGACGCTTTGATAAGGCACGCAATATGACGCTCTCAACAAGCGGAGACAACTGGGGACGAATTTTACGTGGCGAAGGAGGAGGCTGATTCACATGCATCGCCACAAGGGCAATCTGGTTTTCAGCCGTAAAAGGCAAGCGACCCGTCACCATCTCATATAATAAAACCCCCAACGAATAGAGATCACTGAGGGTTGAAGCTTTTCCATCGGCTTCAAACAGTTCGGGCGCAATGTAATCAACAGTACCGAGCACATTGCCTGTGCTGGTCATCTGGGTAGATTCTTCAGTCAGCCGCGCAATACCAAAGTCTGAGAGATAGCTATTGCCCTCAGCATCCAGCAAGACATTAGAAGATTTTATATCACGATGGATGATGCCCTTCGTGTGAATATAATCCAGCGCGTCGGCGATATCTTGCAAGGTACCACAGGCATCTTGAAGCTGCATAGGAGCATTCCGAATCCGCGCTCGCAGCGTTCCTCCCTGCATATACGGCATGACAATATAGTAATAAGGCACATTGTTAACTAAACTTTTGCCTGTATCGTAGATCGGTACCAGGTGCGGGTTACGTAGCGAAGCCATCAGACGGGCTTCTCGTGTAAAGCGCCTCAACAGGTCTTCTTCTTCACGCTTGAATACTTTCACCGCGACGGTGCGATCAAAGCGCGTATCGAAGGCGGTATAGACATCCGCCATTCCTCCGCGTCCAACCAACTGATCTAACTCATATTGATCGAGGGGATTGCCCTCAAGTCCTGCCATACCTTATCTCCAAAAACGCCGAAATATCTATCCGGGTACCTCCCAGCCAACCACATGCATATTGGCCGACGGGATTTTACATAGATAATCAATTAGAACGGGGACCAGGGAATAGATATTTCCCTTGCCAGGGCATAAAGTATCTTCACTCTATCCCCCTTTATTTGCGGGATCTGTACATGACTGAATCGAGATACCTGAATAACCACTCCTGCCTGCATATAGCAGATTATAGCATACGTAAAATATGAAATATTACCATTACAATTTTTACGCAGCACATACATATGTTATCAACCTGAACCTCAGGTCACATCCATTCATTGATGACATCGTATGCTGGCGGCCAGGTAGCCTTACATTCCGGGTTCTTCGGCAATCTTGGCGATCCCGTCAATGTTGTAGCACGAGCAATTCACTACCGCACAACTATATCACGAAACGTACCTCGCTCTCAACTACTCAACAAGAGGTCCGCTACTTACGCTCGGTCTTTCTAGCAGGCATATAAAAAGGGTGCTTTTCCCGAAGCCTCTCTTACGAAGCACGGAAAAGCACCCCTTGCTTGAATGGACTGCTACGAGGCAGGCACATACATCTGGGCATCCTCGTCGTAACGATAGACAGGATTCCCTTTATGATACACCAGTTGACCATTGCTATTGAGCGAAAGCCAGAGCAACATGCTGGTGCCTGGCAGTTCTTTTATGCCGTACTTCCAATGATCGAGCGCGTTAGAGCCAGCCACCCCAAACAGCCATGAACCTCGATCATCATCAATTGTGTTGGGCTTCAACTGATCGCAACTCGTTGAGTTTGTATCATAGGTCTGGTCAACTTGAAAATCACAGACCTTCATGCTCATTCCATTTATTGAGGTATCCGGCGATACATAAGGATAGGCATCCACATTGCGAATACGCTGTTGCTGAAGCATCGCCTGCACCCAGACCCAGGAACCAGGATGAACCTGGAGGGTCGTCTGAACCGAGAGCGTTACCTGAAACTGCTCTGTCAGCTTCACTTGCAGGGTGCAACCCTGAGAGCAATCAAGCTGATTCTGGGCAATTCCAGATGCCGGTACAAGTCCCATTGAGTTTTGCGCCTCAACTTTGAGCACAGGACCGCCAAACGCGACGAGTGGATATTGAGGTGAGAGCTTCAACTTATTGCCCGGCTGCAATGTATGACAATCATGGCCAATCGAAGATCCAAGAGCGTGTAAGGCTGCCGGCTTGGTCTCGCTGAAGACCGCGCCCGCATCGCTCATAAACATATTCGCAGACAAAATATCAACGCAATTATCGCCCTCTTGAACCGTGTAGGCAATCTTGCCAAATTGTGGAATATTGGTCAATAATGGAGGCTGGGGCGTCGGGGCAGGCGGTGGCGTCGGTCCCGTCAAGTTATAAAAGGCATTCGTAACAGATGGCAGGATCTGGACTCCCATGTGCATCCCATACACAAATGTGGGGATAGCAATCGCAGCCAGAATCGGCAGGATTATCAGGAGCCTCCAGGGAATAGCGCGTAACACCGTACCAGACAATTGGGCCAATGACCGGCGCGGATAATGATGAGACATACGAGCCTCCGATGAATCATGCATATTTCTTGGTATAAAATGTTGTTACAAATATCTACACACTAATAACATACACGCCATCAATATACATGAACACAAAATCATTGATAATAAATATGACAAAAAACAACGATGACGTTGTAATTATGCTCATCTATCTTAAACAGCGTTACCTCATCTGTCAATAATTAAGACTATTGAACTTTTTCACTATTCAATCGTACTAGATTCAAAAATAAACGGACGATGACAGAGCCATCTACAGGTCAGGAAAACACAGACATGCATCTAACGATACCAGGAAGATGGAAAAAAATAACAGGGGCCATGCTTTTAACATTTTTCCTCTCGTTCTGTATGTTAAGCTGTAGTAACAGCATTTTCGCTACACCAAACACATTCAATGCAAATGTCCCTTACGGCCCTTTACCGGGTGAGATTCTTGATCTCTGCCAGCCTCTGACTCCTCCTCCAGCCGCTGGTTTTCCCGGTCTGATCTTGCTGCATGGCGGTGGCTGGGTGCTTGGGAATCAACATCTCAACGATTCAACCTGTAAATATATGGCATCGCTCGGTTTTGTGACTGTTGCAGTCAATTACAGATTGGCTCCTGCCTACCACTGGCCAGCTCAACTGGAGGATGTTCAACTCGCGGTACGCTGGTTGAGAAGCCACGCCCATCTATTTGCGCTGGATACACATCGTCTCTGTTCCTATGGAACGTCGGCCGGGGGACATCTGGCACTCTTTCTGGGTGAACTTTCAACCATCCATCCGGGAGATGCGGCGGCGCTTCTCCCTCAAGAATCGCCTCAAACAACCTGTGTGGTAGATCAATTTGGTCCGACCGATCTTGTCACTTTTCCACAAACAGCGTATCAAAAACAGATTACTTTGGCGTTGCTGGGGCACGTTACGCACCAGAAGCTGTTAGCTAGCGAACGGGACGCCTCACCACTCTATGCCATCTCTTCCCACGCAGCCCCCACCTTGATCCTTCAAGGTTCAACAGATACGATTGTCCCGCCTTACCAGTCGCGTGAACTTCAGCGGAAGCTTTTACAGGCTGGGGTGCCTGTGTGCTATATTTCGTATATTGGCGGTCATAGTCTGCTTGGCGTTACAAACAAGCAAAAAGCCATACTTCAGCAGGAGTTGGTAAACTATCTACTACGTCAAAACGGGCTGGGTTGATCTTTGACTGGTCTTCTCTAAAGCTCATGTCGTTCTCGATAGGCACGCGCCTTGAGACGCCCCCCACACACGGCCATCGAGCACCATGCGCCTGAACGGTTTTTCGAGGTATCATAAAAGGCCTTCTGGCAGTTGTCGTTGCGGCACACTTTGAGCCTGCTCCAGCTACCATCTACCATGCTGGTGAATACGCTACTAACCAGCCGAGCGACGACCCCATCCACACCCGTCACGTCCGGCTGAAGCCTGGAAGAGCCATCATACTCAAGGCGAACCGTGAGTGGTGCATTGCTGGCAAGATGGTTAAGTGTCTCAATCGATGAAGCAAGAAGTTCATGTTCATTATTGGTGCCTAAGAGGCTGCGAAGTGCCTCGCGCAACTGGATAATGCGCCGAAAATCGCCTTCCGTCACCTGGGCTCCATCTTCCAGGAGTCCCTGCTGCATCAGCCAGGCACGAAGGTGTTCTGGACGTGTCAGCTCAGTGTGTGCATGTCGTCCCTGCCCATACTGTGTATTTACAAGCGCCTGAATCAATGCCAAAGAGCCAGGCGCTTCTTTTTCCAGTTTCTCTGATCTGTTTTCCATCTTATTCACCTCCCTAATTTCCACCATCATAACACAAATGATGGTGATATATCAAGTTTAAGTGGCATAAAAATCACTATCAAAAACACTTGACAGGTTACTTTTCATCAGGGTATACTTCCTGACAAGGAGATACAAATCTCAAATATGAGATAGATGGAGGATTTCTTGTGATAAAGCAGACGCCTTCAAAATGGCTGACAATGCTTGCC
>DASSXK010000307.1:0-8810 GCA_035703945.1 Ktedonobacteraceae bacterium
TTTAATCTGACTGTTAACATACTGTAGTATAGGCATGCGGAGCCCGTTGTTGCAAGTGTGACCATGCTTACAAATTGTAAGATACAATGCTTGCCTTAGAAAAATTGTAATGCTATACTGAAGGACATAATAGTTATGTCCTGTTCTAGTTGCAGTGTAACTGGAAAGGGAAATGGGAATGGTATCAAAATTAATGAAAACTGCTTCCACAACGCCGCCAGCCAGCGAACATGCGAAGAGCATCTGTCCACGGTATGAATATGCGATTCAGTTATTGGGAAAACGTTGGACGGGTTTGCTATTGGAAGCTCTTCTGGAGGGACCACAGCGATTTTGTGAGTTGACTTCCACGGTGGAAGGCCTGTCTGATCGCGTCTTAAGTGACCGCTTGCGCGAATTAGAGGCGCAGGGAATCATTAACCGAATCGTCTATCCAAATGTTCCTGTACGAGTTGAGTATCAACTGACTGAAAAGGGTCTGGCGTTGAAGCCTGTCGTTGAAGCGATTCATGCCTGGGCTGAAGAGTGGGTTGAGCTTCCTCAAAATGCTTTAGCGATGAATGAGGCTGGCGAATAAAAATCTTCTGCGAGGATGCTTTTCTTGAGCACTGAAAACCTTGCAAGACGCTACCGATAAAACGGCGAGCGTATTCTTTGCGTTCCTGGCTTACGCGGCTTCACCTCGTGATATACTACAAATATGAAAAATTTATGGGCTCCGTGGCGTATGGCCTTTATTACGCCGAAGACACCGCAGCCGCAGGGCTGCATATTTTGTACAAAGCCATCTGAGCAGCGTGATGTGGAGAACCATATTCTTTACCGGGGCGAGCGCTGTTTTGTGATGCTAAATCTCTACCCTTACAATAACGGGCACCTGATGATCGCCCCTTATAAGCACAAGGGATCAATTGAAAATCTGGATGCGCAGGATCTGGCCGAGATGATGGCCCTGGCGCAACGGATGTTACGTGTTTTCCGGGCAGCAATGAAGCCGGATGGATTTAATATGGGGATTAATCAGGGCAAAGTGGCGGGCGCTGGCTTTGCTGAGCATGTTCATTACCATATTGTGCCTCGCTGGGATGGAGATACAAATTTTATGCCCGTCCTGGCAGACATCAAAGTGATGCCAGAACACCTGGATCAAGTCTATGCTGAATTGAAGGCAGTCCTGGATGCTCAGGGTGATGAATAGCCCTGCTGGCTTTTTCTTCTTTTCGCGTACGACTAAAAAATGGAGCATCCCTGTCGAGATAGGCAGGGATGCTCTGTGTTTATGATGATTGGGAGAAAAGCCGTTATTTCTTGCCGTAGGGGTACCACCACCCTTTGGCGCGACCCTCGAAATCCCAATGGACGTGTTTGGTCTCGCGGAACTCGTCCAGACCCTCCTCACCGAGTTCTCGACCCATGCCACTCATTTTGAAGCCACCGAAAGGGCCAGCATCGTTATCGGTCAGGGGATCATTGATCCAGAGTGTACCGGCCTCAACCTCTTCAAAGAAGCGTTTGACCTTGCTGGAATCGTGGGTGTAGAGGTTGGCACCCAAGCCAAACTGGCTATCGTTCGCAAGCGCAATTGCTTCATCAAAGTTGCGATACGTCATAATCGGAATTGTTGGACCAAAGGTTTCTTCGCGCATAATCGGCATTGAATGGTCAACGTTGGTCAGAACGGTTGGCTCGTAGAAGTAGCCACGTTCAAAATTGGCGGGGCGTTGACCACCGGTCAAGATCTTTGCTCCCTGCTGGCGGGCCGCCGCGACCTGACTTTCGATCCTGGCGCGGTAGCGTTCGCCAATGATCGGACCCATATCGGTCGTGGGATCAAGGCCGGGGCCGAGGCGCAGTCCCTTCGCGTAGGCCGTAATGCGCTCAATGAAAGCCGGTGCAATGGCTTCCTGAACATAGACCCGCTCTGTTGAAGTACAGACCTGGCCTGCATTCAGAAGTGCTGCCCATGCAACGCCTGGCACGGCGACATCCAGGTCTGCATCTTCCGCCACAATAAAGGCATCTTTCCCACCCAGCTCCAGGTGCAGCTTCTTCATCTGCGGAGCGACCAGTTGGGCGATCCGTTGGCCGGTGGCAAGCGAACCGGTAAAGGCAACAACCCGCACACGGGGATCAAGTACCAGCGGCTCTCCACACTCCGCACCATAGCCAGAGATGATGTTCACCACACCCGGTGGAAAATTTTCAAAGAGCTGAGCGAAGAGCAGCGTTGAGAGGGGTGTCATCTCAGAGGGCTTGATGACGACCGTATTGCCAGCCGCCAGAGCAGGAGCAACCTTCCAGGCCATCAGCAGGATTGGATAGTTCCAGGGAACGATCGCTGCCACTACTCCATAGGGCTCCTTGAGAACCATTGCTAGCTGGGATTCCTCGACCGAAGGGATGACGCGCCCTCGGGAGGAGCGACTAATTTCAGCATAGTAATTGAAGCAAGCGGCAGACCAGCCCATCTCGTCGCGATTTTCAAGCAGGGGCTTCCCGCCTTCGAGAGTGAGCAGGTGTGCGAATTCTTCGGTGCGCTCGGTCAGTTTATTGGCAACTTCGTGCAGTAGATCGGTTTTCTGACTCGCGGGCAGTCTTTTCCAGGCTGGAAAAGCGGCACTAGCGGCTGAAACTGCTTGATCGACATCGGCGGCGTTGGCAGCTGGTGCTGTGTCGATAAGCTCATCATTGGCAGGATTAAATATATCGATGAACTTGCCGGAACTGCCTGAGGTGTACTTCCCATTAATCCACATCTGGTATGACATTGAACGTTCCTTTCTCATTTTAAAGCAAGCAAGAGGCGAAGCCGCATCCATGTCAAAGCTTCGCCCCTTGCTTGCTATTCGTGTTCTGTGCTTAGAATCTTGCTGTTTATGAACTGACTACCTGCCTTGAGAATCCGGTTGTCCGGAGTTTCTGCTTTCAATCTCCTTAAAGTGCTCTTCTAAGACATCTGCTCGCTGGAAGAGTGCCTGAGCGCCTCGCAAGGCATCAAAACTCACATCTTTGCTGGCCTCTGGATTGTTTGCCAGAGTTTCGAAGCGCCGGGCGATACTGCGGATGGTTGTTGGATCGGTAATGCGGCCGTCGCGGACAGAGGCATAGGCCTCACTCAGTGCTTCTTCTTTTAGGGATCGTGCGTCTTTGTTTGCTGGTCGAGTTGGTCGGCCTGCTGGATTTGCAGAAGCCTGAGGTTGCACCTGTGGCTTGGGCATCGAAACCGTTGTAAAGTCTGGATTAACGTTTGGGACTTTGGCGGTGATTTTTCCGTTCTGGCTGGTCACAACCTGGGGCCCTGAATCCTCAATGGGGGTCTGGATGATGCGTTTGCCAGTGGTGGTTGGATCATCTCTGAAAGGGCCGCTTTGTCTTCTATTGGATGAAAGGGTCATAACCGGACCTGTTTCGCGTGGCTTAATGATGCGAGGAATCAAGGTGATGTCCTGAATCTTTATGCTATTAATCTGGATACCCCAGGTCGCGACCTGATCCTGGACTCGTTGGGTCAATCGGGTGTTGACGCGCTCCCAGCGGTTCAAGTAATCCTCCTGAGGATTGTTGTGATCTAACTCCATTGCGCTTAGTTGACGCGAAGCAAAACCGTGAGGCCAGGCGATAAAATCTTCAGGTGTCAGTTCACTGATAACGCTTTGCAGGGTGGTGCGGAAAATCTCGTGCAGACTCTCCTCCCAATCGTTGACATAAAGTAGCGCCAGGTGAGCATCTTCTGGCATCAACTGATAGAAGATTGCGGCTGCAAGTTGGATATCCTCATCGCGCGAGATCTGGATTTTCTGCATTGGACAGGCCCAATAGGTCTCGCGGGTATTGAACGTGGACTGGATATGCTCCCAGGGGGCCGTATAATTCAGGCCGGGGAAGAGAGTGCGATGATATTTTCCGAACGCGTAGAGGATCTGGACCTGACCTTCTGGAACCGGGTGGAAGCAGAAGCGAACGGTCATAATTGCCAGGGAGATCAGAACGATCAGCAACAACAGGCTTATAATTGGCCCGAAAAGCGCGAAACATCCCAGAAGCAGGAAAATGGCAAAGCCTGTGCTAAAGCCAATCAACCAGTAGAGATCGCTATTGCCAGCGTAATACAAAAATGTTCCCTGGATGATTGCAACAGCCAACAAGGTCAGGCCGAAAGGTAAAAGACCGGCGCTATGCAGGAACGTAAAGTTTTTGAGGGCTAAGAAAAAAGTCAATAAAAAGATGAGTCCGCCAATTAGCAAAGGGACAACAATCGGCGAAAACTGGCGAACAATCCCTGCCAGATTCCCTTCTGGCTCGTCCGCAGGATCGATCATATTTTCATCCGTGTTCACATCATCCTGATCGATCGCTGGGTTGGAGATTATAACAGAGTGTGCTGATTCGGGCTCCCGGTCCTCATAATCTAGACCCCAGGCTGAGTCATGGTTCCCTTGCCAGGAGCTGTCGGAACTCTGCCAGTTGGACGACATATGCTCTCCTTCGTTCATCCCGCTCACACGTAGGTTGTTATTTAGCCGAAACGCTCCTACTACATTTCAAGCAGAGTCTTAAGAAAGATGGACACTCTACATTGCTTATATACATGCAGTCAGCAAAGTTGTTTGTGTGTGGCTGATGAGCACTAACGACGGCTTGAACTTCCCATGTCGTGATGAATGCTTCTCGAAGCCGGCTGATTGCAAGGCTCAGCATGAACGCATTATCTTGTTTACAGGATCGTAAAGGGTATTCCTACTATGAACGCTGTTACAGGTAAATTATAGGTCATATATAGTAGTATAATTGTGTGAGAAGAGCCCTACTATAAGCAGGACTCTTCTACTATGCCGATTATAGACGTTTTGTACTACAAGAACCACAACCGCCTCCGGTGCCACAACTTCCGCAGCCACCGCCTCCGGTCCCGCAGGAGCCGCAACCACCTCCGCCGCCGCCTCCGGCTTTTACCCCACAGCCACCTCCTTTTGCGCTACAGGAGCCGCAGCCTCCCTTTGCTTTTGGTTGTTCCTCTTCAGCCGCGAGCTGATTGACCGGGATTGTGATGGTCACGCCGCTTTCCAACATGACCTCGACCGACTCTTGAGGAACATTGATTGAGACGACTTTGCCCGAACCGTCGGGTGTATTGAGAATCACGCCAATTTGTGGCATGTTGCGTTTGGCCTGAATATAATTGTCGTTTTCGTATGACAGGCAGCACATCAGACGTCCGCAGACACCTGAGATCTTGGATGGATTGAGTGGTAGGCCCTGCTCCTTGGCCATTTTGATTGAGACCACACCGAAATCGGTGATCCAGGAGCTACAGCAAAGGGTTTTACCACAGGGACCGATTCCACCCTGAAGCTTGGCCTGGTCGCGAGCCCCGATTTGACGAAGCTCAATGCGTGTACGGAACGTAGCCGCCAGATCGCGTACAAGTGAGCGGAAATCAACGCGTTCATCGGCAGTAAAATAGAAGGTCAGGCGACTCCCATCGAAGGTATACTCGGCCTCGACCAGCTTCATCGGCAGATTATGAACTTTTACCCGTTCGGCGCACCGAACCAGCGCATCTTTTTCTTTACTTTTGAAGGAAAGCATCATGCGCAGGTCATCTTCGCTCGCGAGGCGAATAATCGGTTTCAGAGGATCGGTAAGATCACTTTCGGCAATCTTTTTGCTGGCAATAACGACACGTCCTGCCTCGGTTCCGCGCACTGTCTCAACAATGGCAAACTGACCATTGGTATAAGTCTGCCCTTGCGGGTCAAAATGATAGATCCGTCCGGCAGGACGAAAACGAATGCCGACAATAGTAACGAATTTTTCTGTGCTCGTTGCTGGTGACATTGCTTTCGATCTTCGCTAGGTAAAATGGTGTCGCGAATTTCGCGCACCATAGTTACATCTCGTTGGTCAGTAAAATGGCCTCGGCGACCTCGCGCATAGATTTGCGATTATTCATGCTGGCTTTTTGGATCTTGCGAAAGGCTTCTTGTTCGTTCAGACCTTGTTTCTCCATCAGGAGTCCTTTGGCCCGCTCGACAACTTTCCGGGTTTCCAGTTGCTCGGTCAGTGTTTTGGTTTTCTCTTCCATCGAGCGGAATTCAGTATAACGTGCAAGGGCGACTTCGATCGCTGGAGTTACTTCGCTTTCGCGTAGAGGTTTAACGATATAATTTACAACGCCAGCTTCTTTTGCTCGTTCGACCAGGGGCTGATCACCAAAGGCGGTAAGAAGCAGGACAGGGGCAATTTTCTCCTGGGTCAGGGTTTCGGCTGCCGTAATTCCATCAACGTCGGGCATGCGAATATCCATAATGACAAGATCAGGGCGTAATTCACGAGCCAGATTCACGGCGCTTTGTCCATCCCCAGCCTCACCAACCACAAGATAGCCCTGTTTGGTCAGTACATCCCTTAGATCCATGCGCTGAATAGTTTCGTCGTCAGCTATGATAACACGTGTTGGCATAGGAGTACCTCATATGTCTTTTGTATTAGTTGATGTATTAGTTCATGTCAGTTATCTCAGCAGACCTGGGGTCTGGGAGAGATGAAACTGCCTTGCCAGTCCTGGTTTAAGTCGGATAGTAATTACATTGAGTATACCATAAGATGTAGGGAGAGTCGAGAAGCCTCATTAGGCTGAACTTAATGCATGTAAAATGGTTGGATTTTGAATGGAATGAACTTCATATAATTGCAAGTGCATAAGCATCTCGACTGCCCTTGACGGCGTGTGTCGTATTTTTTCCCCCATTACACTTTGAATATGGTTCCTCGTCGATTTTTGCTGGTTGTGAGCAGGACACCAGGATTGAAATCCTCTGTGCCGCGCTGCTTTTGCTTCATTGCTTGCCTGCTCACTCAGATGCCCGGGTTAGAACCTGCTTTACGCAACGTGGGTCAGGCTCAGGGAGCCCTTGAAAAGTTGCGTCAGCAGGCGTGTCTCTTGCACAATACCTTTGAGCTGGGCAGGTGTGATTGATTGGCGACCATCACACAGAGCATTGTCGGGATCGATGTGAGTTTCCAGAATCAGACCGTTTGCTCCGGCGGCAATGCCAGCACGAGACATTGTTGGAACCAGCTCTCGTTTGCCGGTGGCATGGCTGGGATCAACAACAATTGGCAGATGAGTGAGTTCATGTAATAATGGCACGCAGGTCAGGTCGAACATATTGCGTGTCTGAGGATCGAAGCTGCGAATACCACGCTCGCACAAGATCACATTGGGATTGCCTGCCGCAACAACGTATTCTGCCGCTAGCAGCCACTCATCGAGCGTTGATGAGAGCCCACGCTTGAGCATTACTGGACGGCCGAAGCTATTGCGACCCGCCGCCTGGAGAAGGGAGTAGTTTTGCATGTTGCGACTGCCGATCTGAAGAATATCGGCGAATGCTCCGACTGTCTCGACCATTCCTGGTTCCATGACCTCGGTGATAATGGGTAGGCCGGTTTCCTCTCTGGCCTCGGCCAGCAGGTGCAGACCCTCTATTCCTAGTCCCTGGAACTGGTAGGGTGATGTGCGTGGTTTGAATGCTCCTCCCCGTAAGATCTGTGCTCCAGCGGCCCTGACGGCTCTGGCTGTTTGCAGCAATTGCTCCTTGCTTTCGACCGCGCAGGGACCCGCAATCACGACGGGGGGATTGTCCGAGCCGCCTAATCTGATCAGGTTTTCGCCTGAGCCGATTGTAATCACGGTTTCTTGCTTTAACGCCTTGCTTACAAGCTTGTAGGGGGTTTTGACTGAAATCGTTCGCTCAACGGCGGCCTGTTCGGCGATTGCCTTGCGAGCATCGAGGTCGAGGGCCTTGCCTTCAAGAGCGATAACCTCTTGTTTGTCGATACGAACAGCGGCCAGGGGTTGTTGACTGCCTGTCAGACGACAGAGCAGATTCATAAGTTGACTACGTTCATCACTGGTTGCCTCACTACTAATTGTAATAAGCATGGTTGTAATTCCTTCTTCACTTTGGTGACTACTAACCGGCGTGTTTTTGAAAAACAAAAAAGCAGAGGTATTACCTCTGCTTCTCCAGCACGCTGGTGGTTCAAATTTGGCTCAACACAAGAGACCCACCATCATGCTGGAGGGCTAAACCAATAATAAAAGCTAGATTTTGCCAGGTCGTGCTTGTGGAGCATTGTATTTTCCCAGAATTATTTCTTTGACCACAACATATACATGTTGCGACCAGAAAACCGACGCTTTCTCAGTTAATATTTCATTAACCGACGCGTCAGTCGGTTCGTTGTTACTTAGATTATAAGCAGGCAAAATGGTAGATGTCAAGATCTCTGAAAAATCCATCTGGATTTTTATCTAGTCTTCCCCGCCTTCGGCGGGTAGAGGAGAGAGAGAGAGGTGGCTGGGGCGCAGCCCCAGGCCCCAGTCAAGGGGCTGACGCCCCTTGCAACCCCGTTATAGGTGCTAGTGTTTACGTTCGCGGCGTTGGCGCTTGCGATAGTTCTCGTACAGGGAATCGTGGTCGCCCTTGACACCGGGACGGATGGTTGGAGGAACGACGCGCTCTCCAGGTTCGCCACGTGATGCCGTCGTTGTTTTTCCTCGGGAGCCGCCGCTGGCCGAGACAAAACTTCGTGGAATCATGTCAAAGCGCGCAAGGATAAACAGCAATCCAACCAGGATGACCAGGAAAATGATGGTTGAGACGCTGATCACGAGTTTGCCGCCAAACAGATTGATTGTTGTCAGTACCTGATCGAGGCCAGAGCTTTTTAGATAGTTTGTGACATAGATGCCAGCGACCTGGGCAACCAGCAGATAGATCACCATTCCAAAAATATAGCGC
>DASSXK010000317.1:0-7770 GCA_035703945.1 Ktedonobacteraceae bacterium
GTAGGAGCAGTCCTGGCACTGCTCGGTCAAGGTGATCAGGCAGCCAAGTGGGGCCTGGCCTGGCATACCTCCCTCGCATTTTTGATCGGTGCCTTCTGCTCGGGCGTTTCCGGCTATATTGGCATGTACGTCGCCGTAAAATCCAATAGCCGAACCGCCAGCGCTGCCACGCGCAGCCTGGGCGAAGCACTTATGGTCTCGCTACGTGGCGGGGCCGTCTCCGGCTTCCTGGTGGTCGCTCTCTCTCTACTGGGCGTTACAAGTGTTTTTGTTGCGTATGGCGGCCTGACAGATCCACAACTGGCCCCATCTCTGATCGTTGGGTTCGGCTTTGGTGCTAGCTTCGTTGCCCTTTTTGCACAGCTGGGCGGCGGAATCTACACGAAAGCGGCGGATGTTGGTGCCGACCTCGTCGGAAAAGTTGAAGCAGGTATCCCCGAGGATGATCCTCGCAACCCGGCCGTCATCGCTGACCTCGTTGGCGACAATGTCGGCGACTGCGCCGGTCGTGGTGCCGACCTCTTTGAATCCACTGCCGCTGAAAATATTGGCGCCATGATCCTGGGCGTCGCGCTCTATGTTGCGACCAAAAACATCGGCTGGATTCTCTTCCCTCTGGTTGTACGCGCCTTTGGCCTGATCGCCTCCGGCATCGGCCTCCTCTGGATTCGCCCCTCGGTCGTAACCGAGCCTGACAAGGCGGCGGGCAAAGATCCAGGCGAAATCGCGATGAATCAGCTTAACATTGGCTATTTTATTACCTGCGCAATCTCGATGGTCGGGGTATTCATTGGTAGCTACCTTCTGCTGAACAGCGATCTGAAAACATCAGCTACGCTTAACTGGCCCGCCTGGGTCTGGTTCGGACTTGCTGGTATCACGGGAATCGTGCTCAGTATCGCGTTTGTCTTTATTACGCAATATTACACGGCAGGAACCTGGCGACCTGTTCGCGAAATTGCAGCGGCCACTCTGACCGGACCAGCAACAACCATCATTACCGGCATCGCGGTCGGATTTGAGTGTGTCGCCCTTCCGGTTCTGGCTATCTGTGGTGCGCTCGGTCTCTCTTACTTCCTGGGCAGCCAGGTTGTGGGGCTGGGCTCCAACGACGTTATCAGCGTTGGTGGCATTTTTGGAACTGCCGTTGCCACAATGGGCATGCTAATGAGCACGGCCTATATTCTGGCAATGGATACCTTTGGTCCAATTACAGATAATGCTGGCGGTATCACTGAAATGGGCGGAGGAGCAGAATCTGTCCGCGATATTACGGATGCCCTGGACGGAGTTGGCAATACAACGAAAGCTCTGACCAAGGGATATGGTATCGGTTCAGCCGCTCTCGCCGCCTTCCTGCTCTTTAGTGCTTATCTCGATGTGCTCTATTCCTACAAGCACAATATAGCGGTTTATCGGGTCGATCTGGCGGATATCAGTGTCTTTATTGCGGCTCTGATTGGCATTACGCTAATCTTCTTCTTCAGCGCCCTGGCAATTCGTGCTGTGGGAGATGCGGCCAAGCGCATGATTGAGGAAGTCAGGCGTCAATTCCGCGAGAACCCGAAGATTATGGCCGAGAACGTAGAGGATCGGGTCGATCCCGACTACGCTCGCTGCGTCGATATTAGCACCAGGGGCGCTCTGCGCGCAATGATTCTCCCTGGCGCGGTCGCGGTTCTGACACCTATTGCGGTCGGGGTCATCCTGGGTCCCCAGGCTGAAGCCGGCATGCTTATGGTCGGTACTATGGGCGGTATCGTCCTGGCGCTCTTCCTGAACAACGGCGGCGGGGCCTGGGATAACGCGAAGAAGTATATTGAGGCTGGCTATTTACGCGTCAATTCTGCTGGCGAAATGGTAGGACGCCTCGATATGACTGGCACGGTTCAGGGCAAAAATAGCGAAGCGCACAAAGCTGGCGTGGTTGGTGATACGGTCGGCGATCCCTTTAAGGATACCGCCGGTCCATCTCTCCATGTACTGATCAAGCTGCTCAGTACGATTACGCTGGTACTGGCACCTCTGTATATCGCTTTACATCCCTGAACACTTCCCGGATGGAACCACATCAACAGAAGTGAAGCACCTGTTTGAGGGAAAAGAACATTTAGTTTTCATCGATGAAGCTAAATGTTCTTTTTTATGATACGTTTGGACCCGAATTCGTGACTACTTTTTGCCTCTTCCTTCGTTATAAACGACAGAAGCATTTAAACATATCTATATAACTGTCTGCCTGTTCTTAACAAAAGGAAACTGGCTCAAATAGAGATAGGGTCCAGGGGCAAAGCTCCTGGCAGGGTGTTCACTGAAAACTGGAAGAAGTGGTGTTTTGTGGAAGTGTTTGTGCGGCAGCCAAATAAACAACGGCTCTATCCGAAACTTTTGCTGCTCTTGCTCATCGGCCTTTTACTCAATGCTTGCATGGGATTTCCCAATCAAACTAGTCCTCAGGATCAAAGTAGTAGCCCCAACATCTCCGGTTCGGGTCGACAGGGGATTCAGGTCTTCGTTGAGCCAGATGCAGGCATCCAACCAATTACACTGGCAATTCAGGCTGCTCAGCACTCTATCTGGGTCGAGATGTACCTGCTTAGCAACAAAAAGGTAATCCGCGCCCTTGAAGAGGCCAGCAATCGTGGCCTGGATGTCCGGGTCATGCTGGAGCTCCACCCCTATGGCGGTGGCATCGTTGCCAGTCAGACGTTGGATAAGCTTCAACTGGCGGGTGTAAAGGTCGAGGGTAGCAACCCCGCCTTCGCCTTGACCCACGAAAAAAGCATGCTTATCGATGGCTCAATCGCTTTTATTATGACCTCAAATTTCACAAATTCCGCGCTCGGTGGCCGCAGCACAATCCAAAATCGTGAATACGACCTGGTTGACACCAATCCAGAGGATGTTCAAAGCGTCATTTCAATCTTCAACGCCGATTGGAATCGGCACGGCGTGCAGCTTGAAGATCCCAATATCGTCGCCAGCCCCTTGAACGCTCGGCGCAACTTTATCGCTTTGATCGACTCCACGCGTCAAAGCCTGCTTATCGAGGCGGAGGAGATGCAGGACACGTCGGTCGAACAAGCGCTGGTGCTAACTGCCCGACGTGGAGTAAGCATCCAGGTCATTCTGCCTGCCTCCAGTAGCGGAACCAGCGATAGCAATAGCGCTGGCATTACGAGGCTTCGCCAATCCGGAATAGTGGTGCGTGAGGACCAACGTCTCTATATGCATGCAAAAATGATGGTCGCCGATGGCCGTCTGGCATTTGTAGGTTCAGAAAACATTTCAGCCGCCTCGCTGGATCGTAATCGCGAGCTTGGCCTGATGATCGCAGATCACCAGGTCATCTCCCAGCTTCAAAAAACTTTTCAGTTGGATTGGGCAGACTCTACCCTTGTGCAGGTGAGATGAGGAAAGATAGGCACAAGAAAAGGTTGTATTAGTTACCACATCCATACGCGATGCGTGTTAGATATGATGGAAATCAACAATTTTATAGTTGCGCTTGATGATACTATATATCTTAATGGTTGATAAGCATCCGGCCAGATTCTGGTCGGATGCTCTTGTGATCAGATGCTTCTGTAGCAAAAGATCGATCAGAGGAGAACCGCACGTATGATTACCGAAATCGCGATTTTTAACGCCCTACCCGGCAAAGAAGATGAACTTGGTCAGGCTATTTTACATGGGCTGGATAGTATTCGTAAGCATCCTGGCTGCATATCTTCACAGGTCCAACGCTGCATCGAGCAGCCCAACCAGTATATCCTGACCAATCTCTGGATCTCCCTGGACGCCCATATGCAGGATTTCCGCAGCAGTGCTCTATTTACCGAATGGCGCGGCCACATCAAAGGACTGTTTGAAGAAAACCCGACGGTTTTCCATACTCAGCCGTTTTAACTTCCACCTTCGATCAACGTAAAAAGAATAAGCGTAGTAGAATCTGGAATCGGCCCGTTGAGCCCCGGATAGTCTCTATCTCTTCGGGCCTTCTCTATAAATTCAGGGCAGCAACGAAAGGGTCTCCTCAACGACCCTCCCTCAAATCAGGAGTAATTGTATGGATGATAAACAGGACGCTTCAGAAAATATCGGGCAGCTACCAGAGCCCGCCCCTTACTCACTGGAGCAGGCAGGAGGCAGCGCAGAAGAGCAGCTTGCAACCCATATCGCGGAGTTGCGTCACCAGATCGAAGAAGCAAATTATCAGTATTTCGTTCTGGATAATCCCTCCCTGCCGGACATCGAATATGATAATCTGATGCGCGAGCTTCAGCGTCTTGAACAGGAGCATCCAGAGCTTCAGACGCCCGATTCCCCAACGCAGCGCGTCGGTACCGCTATCACGACGGATGTTCCTCCCCATAAACATCCAATTCCAATGCTCAGCCTTGCCAACGCCCGCAACGAGGAAGAACTTCTGGCCTGGCACAAACGCGCTCAGAACATCTTACCCAACGCCAAATTTGAATATGTCTGCGAGCTGAAAATCGACGGCCTGGCAATGGCCCTGACGTACGAACAGGGCCGCCTGATTATCGGCGCAACACGCGGCGACGGCCTGATTGGCGAGGACTGGACTCCAAATATCCGCACCGTCCGTTCAATTCCGCAAAAACTGCGTGGCAAACAAATTCCCGATCGCGTCGAGGTGCGTGGCGAAATCTATATGTCCACCAAAAACTTCGAGAAGTTGAACGCCCAGATTGAAGGGGAGCGCATCTTCGCCAATCCCCGCAACGCTGCTGCCGGCTCCCTTCGTCAGAAAGATCCGCGCATCACAGCCCAGCGCCGTCTGGATTTCTTTGGATACCAACTTGGCTACATCCAGGGCATGGAGTGCAACAGTCAGTGGGAAGCGCTGGAACTGATCCGCGAATGGGGTTTTCCCGTCAACCCCAACATCGAGTTCGCCAAAGACCTTGACGAAGTCATGCGCTTCTGCCAGAAGTGGGAAAAAGAACGTTTCAACCTACCCTACGAGATCGACGGCGTCGTTATCAAGATCAATGAGCTGATTCACCAGCAAGAGTTGGGTACAGTTGCTCGCGATCCTCGCTGGGCAATCGCCTTCAAATATCCCCCAATTCAGGTCGCCACCAAATTGCTGGATATTCAAGTCAACATCGGACGCACCGGATCAGTCAATCCCTGGGCCATGCTGGAACCAATCAACATTCGTGGCGTTACGGTCGCGCGCGCCTCTCTGCACAATGAGGGTGATATTCAACGCAAGGACCTGCGGATCGGCGACTGGGTTCTGGTCCAGCGGGCTGGCGAGGTCATTCCCCAGGTTGTCAAGCCAATCGAAGAGCGACGCACCGGCCAGGAAGAGGTCTATCATCTGCCAACCCATTGTCCGCTCTGCAACACCGAAATTGTCCGTATCGAAGATCAGGCAATGGCCTACTGTCCGAACCTCCAGTGTCCGGCCCGCCACATCGAGAGCATCATCCACTTTGTCTCCAAAGGCGCAATGGACATTGAGACCATCGGTGAAAAGATGTGCGAGCAACTTGTCGAAGCCGGCTACATCTCCGAGGTTCCAGACTTCTATCATCTGACCCGTGAGCAACTCCTGGCCCTGGAAGGCATCCAGGAGCGCAGCGCAGACAACATGCTTAAAGCCATTGAAGACAGCAAACAGCGCCCCTTCTATCGCCTCCTGTTCGGCCTGAATATCCGCTATGTCGGAGAAAAAACCGCTCAGATCATCGCCCTGGCCTTTGGTTCGATGGATGCTCTACTGGCAGCCAGCGAGGCCGAAATCGTCAATGTCGCTGGAATCGGCCCCAAGATCGGACACAGCCTCTACGAGTGGCTTCAAGTAGATCACAACCGCGAGATCATCGCTCGCTTACGCGAGGCAGGTCTGCAAATGAAAGAGGAGCAGCGCGAGATCACTGGTCCCCTGGCGGGTCAGACCTTCCTGCTCACAGGTCGGCTTGAAACGATGCCACGCACCGAGGCCGAGGCAGCCATAACGCAGCTTGGAGGCACCATCGCAACCGGAGTCAGCAAAAAGCTCAGTCACCTGATCGTCGGAGAGGATGCCGGCTCCAAACTCACCAAAGCTCAAAAAGCAGGCGTGCCAATTCACGATGAGCAATGGCTGATTGACCTCTTAAAGTCCGAGGGCGTTTCTATCTAGTCTTGCCCTACTAGACCCACTGAACGTCGTTACAACTTAAATCAGCACCGGTTGAGCACAAAAAACCAAAGCGAAAGCAAAGCGGAATACAATTTCCGGATCAATTCCCGCTTTGCTTTCGCTTCATCCACCGTATAAGGGACTTATCTGCCACCCTTCAAGCAGCAGGCTACCCACTTACTCTTTAGTTGTACTTCATCTCGGTAAAGCGGCCACGCAAGGCATTGACTTCGGCCTTGACATTCTTGCCTCCAATCGCATCGTGGATCAACTGGGCCAGTTCGCCCATCGCTTTCTCATCCATCCCGAAGCGCGTCATCTCAGGCACACCGATACGCAGACCGGAGGGGTTACGTGGATCAGCATCGCCGGGAACCATGTTATAGTTCACGATGATATCGTTGGCTTCCAGACGTTTCGCCACCTCGACGCCTCCACCAAAGTTGGCAACATTAACGGCAATCATATGGCTCTTTGTGTATCCAAATTCTCGCGCCTCAACGGGGGTTCCCAGTTGATCCAGGCTTCGGCCCAGCGCCTGAGCGTTTCGGACGATCTGGGCAGTATATTCCCGACCATACTGCTTCATCTCACGGGTCGCGACGATCAAACCAGGCAGCGTATTCAGGTGGTGGTTGCTAGACGAGCCAGGGAAGACGCCTCGATCGGCAGGAGGCCAGTACAGCTTCTCGCCTTCCTCATCCAGGTTGCCCAGGATGACGCCGCGCTGGGGTCCCGGGAAAGTCTTGTGAGTGCTACCAGTCATCCAGGTTGCACCCTCCTGCAAGGGGGACTGGAACTGGCCGCCCGCGATCAGCCCCAGGACATGCGCACCATCATACAGCAACGGAATCCCCTTAGACTTACAAAATGCCGCCACTTCGGAAACCGGCTCAGGGAAAAGGAACAGACTTTTGCCCATCACAACGATTTTAGGCTCAACATGATCGATCAACTCAATCGCCCGCTGGGCATCGATATGGTAGTGGTCCTCGGTCAAAGGCAGATAGTGCAAGCTAATTCCATTGGCTGCCCCCACCTTGAGGGATTGACCCCGGCTCTGAATCCGCCGTCCAAATACACCGACCGCCGCGTGGCTGATATGGCCGCCCGCGTCAGTCGAGTTCGCCACGACCGTATCGCCACCACGCAGCCAGCCCAGCGCGATTGCGGTATTCGCAGCATTCCCGCTGATCGGACGGACATCGGCCTGTTTCGCCCCAAAGAGATCTTTGATCTCCCTGGTTGCCATACTCTCAATCTGGTCGATATAGCGCGTCCCCTGGTAGTAGCGATTGACCTGCTCCCCCACATTAGGATGTCCCTCGGCGTAACGCCCCATGAAATCAGAGGTCTGCACGCGGCGAACTGCTTCGCTGGGGGTATTCTCACTGGCAATCAGGTTGATTGTCTGTTTCTGGCGCCAGGTGTTCTCCTGCTCAAGAATCGCTTCAATATCATGAATATCTACGGTCATATCTATTCGCTCCTCTACGCTGTGAAATAATGCGATGAAATACGCGTGATCTGCCATTCAGTATAGCAGTGATAGATGGTCAGAACAATAGAGAGAAACAAGGTCATAAAGCATCCCAGGTTAATAGGTTCCC
>DASSXK010000387.1:0-3834 GCA_035703945.1 Ktedonobacteraceae bacterium
TCACGTGTGAATTGACCTTTAAGGCTCAATAACAATCACCTGATCGCATTCATCTTTTGCAATTCATGTATTTATCTTTTACTCAAGAGGAGTTTGGACTCTCATGTTAGTAGCAAAATATGCCAGAGGTAACTTAACCACCTCCTATGGCGCACAGATTTCATATATAACGATGGGAGAAGGGCCGATTCCGCTTGTCATTATCCCTGGCATAGGAGATGGTATTCAAACGATTGAAGAGGCAGCCCCAGGATATGCCTGGACGCATCGCAACCGGGCTTCGCAATTTCGCATGCTGATTCTTAGTCGTCGCCAGCCCATTCCCCTGAGCTATAGCATTGAGGAACATGCCAACGATATGATCTGGGCAATGGAAAAGCTTCAGTGGGGGCAAACAATGCTCGAAGGTATTTCACTTGGTGGCCCGATTGCTCAGTGGATCGCGGTCAAACGTCCCCAACTTGTGCGAGGATTGGTTTTGACATCCACTATGGCGATTACAAGCAAACAGACACGCACGATTATGAAGGAATGGCTGATGCTGGCCCAGCAAAACAAATGGGCTGATTTTAACTGGAGCCGTATCGCTTATACCAGTAAAGCTTCAACCGTCAATACCTACCAGATGTTCCGCCCTTTCCTTGGCGTCCTTGGCAAGCCGAAACATCCGGGACGCTTCGAGCGCATTCTGGAAGGGCTTCTCTATGCCGATAATCACCACGTGGCCCCTCTGATCCGCTGCCCCACGCTGGTTCTGGGCGGGACCGAGGATCGTTTCATTAATCCTGCCACCCAGCAAGAGATGGCCCGGATGATCCCCCAGGCGCGCATGAAACTCTTCCCTGGCGAAGGACACAATGTTGACCAGGATAATGCGAGCTATCTTCAAGATCTAGATGCCTTTGCACAGGACCTCAAACGCGGCACGACTGTTCTGGCCTACTAATGCCTCTGTCTTTCGAGCGAGTAAAGTACCCTGGTATCCTTGCCAGCCTGCCATGGATACCAGCACCGACTTATCCCGCCGATGTAAAGCCTGGAAGGACGGGGGCATTGGGAGGACGATCAACCACAGCAACCGTACAACGCGAAATACAGATCAATTTTTCGTTCTCATCAATCAAACGAACATCCCAGACCCAGGTCGTTCTGCCTTTATGTAACGGAGTTGCCACCGCCGTTAATCGACCTTCACTTTTTGGCCTCAAATGATTCGCATTGATTTCCAGGCCAAAAGCCATCTGGCGCTCTGGATCAATATTAATCGCAGTCCCAATCGAGGCAACTGATTCCGCCAGGACAACCGAAACCCCTCCATGCAAATAACCAACCTGCTGACGCTGATTTGGGCCAATTGGCATCGATGCAACAATCCGCTCAGGAGCAGCTTCTAGCAGAGTAATATCCAACGCTTGCCAGACCGATCCCTCGCGTGTCGCATTAATATGTTTAATAAACTCTTCCTGTGAAAATCCCATTGCTGTGATAAACCTCTCTACAAGATGCCACTAAATGGTAGTACTTCTATTCACTCCTATTATAGTCGCAAAAAAGCTCCTTCTCTGGCGTTCACCCTCTGCCAGAGTACTCCCTTTTCGACAAAAAGTGGCATCTTTCCTTCCTTAAGGATTCGTGCCTTAAAACGTCCTTCTTTTGGATAACTATTATTTTCATCGCAATGCGAGCTTTCTGCGATAGCGAGATACAAATTGCGGACTTGAATAGATATGTCTATCCATGATACGATGCAAACTGATTAAAGCTAATTCAGCAATTGTTACACATTCATGTCAGATTTGGAATTGAGGCAATTTTTCAGGGCAAAAAGAAGCACAGATAATCGCAGACGGCTAAAATGCATCAGCAAAGCTTGCTCATTCCATAGAGAAGTCCAAATCAACATAAAGAGCCATATAAGCAACGAGTAAGTGGAGTTTCGTTCATGAATCGAGCACTGTATTGTGATATTTGTGGCGCTGCCAATCGTACTCAGGCAGCATATTGCAGTTCCTGCGGCCAGCCTTTGTTTGATCCCATGGGCGATCTAGCTAACAATCGACTAGCTCTCACAGGAAATCTACAACCTGGTTTCTTATTAAGACAACGCTACCGAATCATCGACTATGTCGGTAAAGGCGGCTTTGGCGCGGTCTACAAGACCGAGGATCTTGAGCTTGGCAATCGAATTATCGCGATAAAAGAAATGAGCCAGTTTGGTCTACGCCCGGAAGAAGTTTCAAAAGCAATTGAGATTTTTAAAGGTGAGGCTGTGTTGCTCGCTACGCTGATGCATCCCAACCTACCGCGTATCTATGAACAATTTGGGGAAAATAATCGCTGGTACCTGGTGATGGACTTTATCAATGGCACCACGCTTGAGAAATATATTTTAAGCAAAAATAATAGAATCGTCCCTGTTGCTGAAGTTATTGACATTGCAATCCAGCTTTGTAGCGTACTGAGTTATCTCCATACACGCGAACCTTCCGTGATCTTCCGTGATCTCAAGCCGGCGAATATTATGCGTACACCCGAAGGGCATATTTATCTCATCGATTTTGGGATCGCACGTCATTTCAAACCAGGCCAGCTCAAGGATACAGCCTCGATCGGGTCCATTGGTTACGCGGCCCCGGAACAATTCGGGCATATGCAGACCTCGCCGCGAACTGATCTTTTTAGCCTGGGCGTTATCTTGCACCAGATGCTGACAGGAAACGACCCCGTCCGCTTCGCTCCTCAATCGGTGCCTTTGCCTAAAAGCAAGCATCCTGCGATCCAACACCTGGGACATTTGATCAATCGCATGCTGCAAGTAGATAGTAACCGCCGCCCATCGAATGCCGCAGCCGTAAAATCTGAATTACAGCAAATATTGCTACAACTTTCCCAGGACAATAATCGCCTTTTCCCAGATAACTTTACGCGTATAGAAAAGGCCGAAACCTTTCAAATGCCTGTTCGACCAAAATCTCAGTCACCGCGACCTACACCACCATTTCCACAACAACTTCCACCGGCGCTCCCTGGCTCAATTCCACAGATCATGATAAAGCCACCGGATACGCCACAGCCCGACAACATACCTCAGCCGCCAGAACGCAAAGCGACGCTGGTAACTATCTATCGGGGCCATGGTGGATTGGTAGAGGCCCTGGCCTGGTCTCCTAACGGGCAGCGGATCGCATCAGGCTCCTGGGATAATACCATTCTGATCTGGGACAATCTGCTCGGCAATACAATCCTTACATTCAAGGCGCACCACATTGTCTTCAGTCTCGATTGGTCTCCCGAAGACAATACGTTAGTATCAGGTGGTTATGATGGCACAGTCCAGATCTGGAACACCTCTCCAAATCACAAACTTTTCTCATCTCGCAGGCAATCCGTTTATCGGGGACACCAAGGAGCCGTGTATGCAGTGGCCTGCTCGCCCGCCGGGGGGGTGATTGCATCGGCAGGGCTTGATAAAACTGTTCAGATCTGGAGTCCAACCCAATTGAGTAAGATTCTGAGTTATCACGAGCATAAAGGCGCGATTTTCGCGCTGGCCTGGTCTCCTG
Organism: Ktedonobacteraceae bacterium; assembly: GCA_035703945.1. Classification (GTDB taxonomy): domain Bacteria; phylum Chloroflexota; class Ktedonobacteria; order Ktedonobacterales; family Ktedonobacteraceae; genus DASSXK01. The sequence goes on from DASSXK010000387.1 coordinate 3,564, forward strand.
ATGGTAAGAAAATTGCCTCGGGCGGAGAAGATCACACAGTCCATGTCTGGAACGCCAATTCCGGCCAGGGATTACTCAATTTCCAAAAACACACCAGTGCCATAAAAACGCTGGCCTGGTCGCCCGATGCCAGGTATATTGCCTCAGGCTCTCCTGATAAATCCATCCATGTTTGGGAATCTAAAACAGGAAATATCATCGCTTCCTATCGACGCCATACCGACGAAGTCACCAGCCTGGCCTGGTCGCCCGATGGGAAAATGATTGTCAC
>DASSXK010000424.1:0-2551 GCA_035703945.1 Ktedonobacteraceae bacterium
TGGGTTGGCGGCAATAGCGTTGCAGATCGGTCAGAGCGTCCTCTCTGTGTTCGTCAATCCAGGCAAGAACAGATGTAAGTTGTTTATCAATCTCCTGCATAAATGTTTCCCTGAGAGGCTAAATGTGCCTCAAAATACGAAAATAGACGAAATACAGGTACACTTTCAATAAGGTAAATACGCATGACCAGCGTAAGCGATATGAAATCGCTTGTTTGCTGCAAAGAAAAGATTGGAGAGGTGCCAACTGTTGTAGTCTACTAGCGATCAACGAGGAATGGAATTTCTGGTTGACTGCCTCTTTGAAGTGTATCGGAGAGATAAGGCTCTCACTCTAATCTTACCACTAAATGAGTAATAGAGGTGTTAAAAGAAACCTGCAATTGAAATGCTACTGACAGGCTGGAATTATGAATTTTACAAGGCAAGCTATACCCCATACTATGTAGAGTTTCTTGTTTGATGGTCCTCTGAGTGCCTTTGTAGAGCGGTTTCCTCAGCTAGCTGAATGGCAGCCTGCTCAATGAGGTACAATAGTGTTTTATGCTTCCTTAATAAAAACACCCTGGCTGTCGACATTTGAAATGGCAAAACAATACTGTTAGGAATGACTTTGCCTGCCAGGCTGAAGCTTTCCAAGCAGGCAGCATTGGAAAGCGTTCAGTAGGCGCGTGAGCGCCGTTGTGAAGTGTCTTTCAATAGCAGGAGAATAGATATGTCAGATTACTTTGAGCTTTATGATTACAGGATGCGAGTCGCTGAAATCTATCGTGAGCGCAACCAGGCACTTCGGGATGGAGCCGAGCCGTCTGCAACCGCTGAGCGTTTCCGTGAGCAGCGGGATGACCTGTTCCGGAATCATTCTCAGTCCGCGTTGGATGAGGAGCAGAAGCGAGTTTTTCAGGGGATCAACTACTTCCCCTACAATCCAGCCGCCGTGTTTGAAGTAACAGTTGAGGAGCAGCAGGAAGTTCGTCGCCAGTCCGTCACAATGAATGCTGAAGAACAGATGGAGATGTCAACGATTGGTCGGCTGAACTTTGAAGTTGAAGGAAGCCCTGTCAGCCTCTCGCTCTATTGGCTGGAAATCTATGGTGGCGGCTTGTTTTTACCTTTCCGCGATGCTACCAGCCCGGCCGAAAGCTACGGTGGCGGACGTTACCTGTTTGACACAATCAAAGGGAGCAATTTCTTGGAGGTTGGATCTTCCAATGGTCAATCTCTGACCGGACGCAAGATTGTGCTTGATTTTAACTATGCCTATAACCCCTCCTGTGCCTATAATTCCCGCTGGGTCTGCCCTCTGGCACCAGTCGAGAATAGAATCTCTGTTGCCCTTCGCGCGGGCGAAATGAACTTTGCGTATAGCAAGTAGCTTGCATAGTATTCTGTCTGATTGAATTAGCTAGATGCAGCAAAAGGGTCATGGGTAAAACTATTTCTCCTGGCCCTTTTGCCCCTGACGGCATTTATTTTGAGGCACGACTTTGAAAAGAGATATGATAGATTCCATTGTTTCTACACCCGCCCCGGTGCTGCTCCCCGACTGGTTGATGCGTTGTGCTGAGAATTTTCCGGACCGTCTGGCTCTCTATTTTGGTCCGTTTAGCTGGAGCTTTGCTGAACTCGATCGGCAGGTCACTCGGCTGGCTCAACAACTGGCTTCGCTCGGAATTGCTGAAGGGATGCGGGTGGCGTTGCTGGCTGGAAGCGGCTTGCCTTACGTTGTTTGTGTCCATGCTTTGATGCGTCTGGGGGCTGTGCTTGTTCCGCTCAATGTTCGCCTGACGCTTGAAGAACTATGCTGGCAGCTAAACGATGTTCGCCCCGCATTGCTTATTAGCGACGAAGGTTATCAAGGCCGCCTGACTGAGATTAGCCAGCGTCTGACAGACCTGCCGACGCTCTCGCTGTCTGTAGTGCACCAGGATGAGGATGTTCTTCTCTGCCATCTGCCTCTGAAAGAGGTACCTTTGCGCCAGGAGATCGATTTAAGTGCGATCCAGGCAATAATGTATACCTCCGGTACGACGGGACAGCCTAAAGGGGCTTTGATTACGTTTGGGATGCAATGGTGGAACGCCGTTGGGTCCGCTCTGAACATGGGGCATAATCCTGAGGATCGCTGGTTGGCTTGTATGCCGCTATTTCATGTTGGTGGCCTCTCCATTCTGATGAAGAGTGTCATCTATGGGATCGGGGTTGTGCTGCATGAGCGATTTGATCCCGCTGCCGTCAATGCCGCAATTGTCAATCAACGTGTAACGATCATCTCTGTTGTCGCGGTGATGCTGCAACGAATGCTTGCTGAACTTGAGAAAACGGGCGCGGAAACAAGCTATCCTGAGACGTTGCGCTGTGTCTTGCTTGGAGGTGGACCCGCGCCGCGTGTCCTGCTCGAAGCCTGTCGCGACAAACAGATTCCAGTAGTGCAGACCTATGGTTTGACGGAATCCTGTTCGCAAGCTGTTACGCTGACCTCTGCCGATGCGTTGCGTAAGCTTGGTTCTGCTGGTCGGCCCCTGCCTCCAGTTCAATTGCGGATTGTTCA